>JBJOMA010000338.1:0-5585 GCA_046052625.1 Bacteroidota bacterium | reverse complement strand
TATCAGGCTGAAAAAGGTGACGTGTCTAAAGTCTTCACCTTCGGAGACAAATATGTAATCGGTCGTCTGACGGACATCCGTGAAAAAGGCATTCTTCCCCTTGATGCGGTCCGCGATCAAGTGACCATTGAAGCCAGAAAGATGAAGAAGGGTGAAATGCTGATTGAAAAAATACAAGGGGCTTCCGGCAAATCGATCGACGAACTCGCCCAGAAGCTGAATTCAGTTGCCGCCGATGCGGACAATGTCTCTTTCATGAACGGATATATCATGGGAATCGGAAACGAACCCAAGGTGACCGGAAACATTTTCGGCATGAAGCAGGGCCAGCTTTCCAAAGCGATTGCTGGCGATAACGGCGTTTGCGTCGTCTTCGTCAAGTCGTTTACGGAGCCCGCAGCCGTAAAGGATTATTCTGAAAGCATGAATCAGATGCGTGATCAGCGCAGACAGCGCAGCGAATATGAAGTACAAGCAGCCCTCAAGGAGGTAGCTGCCATCGAAGATAACCGCGGACGGTTCTATTGATCCAACAGCGAAATCCGTTGACAAAAGCCCTGCCCAAAAGCGGGGCTTTTTCTTTGTCATCAAAATATGAATCATGCCGTCAGCAGGAGCGGCAGCCGATCAACGCAGGATCTGGAACCGATAGGCATCCAGCTTGATGAAGACGAACAGCAGAATGGTGAAGGACCACAAGGAGGATCCTCCGTAGCTGAAAAAGGGCAACGGAATGCCGATGACCGGCGCCAGACCGATGGTCATTCCGATATTGATCATCAGATGAAAAAACAGGATGGAGGCAACGCCATAACCGTAAATGCGAGAATACTGCGAACGCTGCCGTTCAGCGATGAGAATGATGCGGACCAACAACAGCAGAAAAAGTCCAATGACGACGGTACTGCCGAAAAAGCCCCACTCCTCGCCTACCGTACAAAAGATGAAGTCCGTACTCTGCTCAGGGACGAAATCGAATTTGGTCTGCGTTCCCTGCAGGAACCCCTTGCCGAACCATCCGCCCGAACCTATTGCGATCTTACTCTGGTTCACATTATACCCGGCGCCTTTCAAATCCTGCTGCTTACCCAACAGGACGTCAATCCGTGTACGCTGATGCACCTGGAGCACATTGTTGTAGACATAATCTACGCTGAAAACGATTCCGGCAGCGATGATCGCTCCCGCCAGAATCGTAAGGATGTTGCGGCGGGTCTTACGGACAAGGAAATAAAAAACCAACGCCACTCCGGCGATGATCCCGAACAAGATGGACTGCGGAACCAATAGTGCCAGCACGAAGAGGACGACTGCAAGGAATCCCAACAACAGGACGTTACCGGATAACCCTTCGCGGTAGAGGACGAATACGAAGGATGCGAATACGATCGCGGAGCCGGTATCGTTCTGCAGCAAGATGATGCCCGTCGGAATACTGATCAGCAAGATGGAGATTACTTTCGTACGCAGATGCTGCATCTGGATACCGAGCGTACTGAGGTACTTGGCCAAGGCCATGTTCGTGGCGAACTTGGCGAATTCGGCAGGCTGCAGCTTGAAATTGCCGATATCGATCCATCCGTATGAACCTTTTACATCCCTGGCGAAAGCGAAGGTGCTAAGGCAGAGCAGCAGCATCAGGCCATAGGTAGGATAAGAGAATGCAGCGTAGAACTTCCCGTCGATGACCAGGATCATCAGTGCGATGGTGATCGCCCCGATTATCCAGATAGCCTGTCTTCCGTAATTCTGGGAGAGGTCGAACAGACTGCGGTGCTCATCGTTATAGACGGCTGCATAAATGTTCATCCATCCTATGAAGACCATCAACAGGTAAATTGCCACCAAGGGCCAATCGAGGTTCTGCAGGATGCCTTTCTGTTCTCTCATGGCATTTCAGTCTTTGGCCGTTGCTTTTCCGGTGGTAACCGTATCCTTCTTTACAGGGGAGTAATTCCTTTTCACCTCAGGTAAAGTTACGAGGGACTTCATTCTTTCCAGCAATTCGGGTCGACTGATGCTGTCGGTCAGGTATTTTTCAACCAGCAGCGAAGCGATCGGTGCGGCTACCGTTCCTCCCCAGCCGGCATTTTCTACCGTGACCGCAATCGCGATCTTTGGCTGCTCGCGCGGAGCAAAGGCTACGAACACCGAATGGTCCTTCCCGTGCGGATTCTGGGCGGTACCGGTCTTACCGCACATGGTGATGTCCTTGATTTTTGAAGCGGCTGCCGTACCGTGGTCCACGACCCCTTCCATGCCGTCGATCACCGGTTCGAAATAAGCGCGGTCGATACCCAGACTGTGCTTCACCTTGAACTGTTCGGGGAGATAATTCTTCTCCCCTATCGCCTTCACTACGTGCGGCGTATAGTACCAGCCTTCGTTGGCGACAGCTGCCAGGATGTTGGCGTTCTGCAGCGGTGTGATACCAAGCTCGCCCTGACCGATGCCCAGCGAAATGATGGTGGATGATTTCCAGGAACCCTTTCCGAAATACCGGTCGTAATAATCGATGGATGGCACGGATCCCTTCAGGATGTTCGGAAGATCGGAATCCAGTTTGATACCGATCCCGAACTTGGCGATCCGCTCTCTCCAGTCGGTGAAGGCCATCTCGGTACTTCTGAACCTACGGTTGTCGATGACAGAACGGAAGACGTAACTGTAGTAGCTGTTGCAAGACTGGGTGATGGACTCGCGCAGATCCAAAGGCGAAGCATGCGGATGACACTTGGGCTTGCTGCCCAAGGGAGGATAACCGGCTGCGCAAGGATAGCGGGTGGAGGGAAACAACAGCTGCTCCTGCTGGGCGATCAGCGCCATGACGACCTTGAAGGTGGATCCGGGCGGATACAATGCCATTTGCGACCGGTTGAAGAGCGGCTTGTAGGGGTCGGTCAGAAGACGTGCATAGTTCTTCGTCCGCTTCCTTCCTACCAACAGGTTGGGATCATAGGACGGGGCGCTGACCATACAGAGGATCTCTCCGGTAGCCGGTTCGATAGCCACGATACTTCCGACTTTCCCGGCCAGCAATTCCTCTCCCATCTCCTGCAGGGCCGCATCGATGGTGATGGTAAGATTCTCCCCTGCAATGGCGGCGGTGTCGTACTGACCGTTCTGGAAACTCCCCTTTTCACGGTTGAACACATCGACCATCATCACACGGACACCCCTTCGACCACGCAGATACTTTTCATACGATTGCTCGATGCCGCTCTTACCGATATAGTCGCCTTCCTTGTAGTACGCGTCTTTCCGCGTGGTTGCGGAATCCACTTCACCGATATATCCGAAAAGGTGCGAGGCAATGGGGAATGGATATTGTCGAAGTGTCCGGGGCTGCACGTAGAAACCGGGGAATTTATAAAGTTTCTCCTGTAGGGTAGCATAAGTCTCCACCGAAAGCTGCTTCTCGAAAAGGGAGGGTTTGACCGCCGAATAGGACCTGGCCTTGCGCAGTTTCTGGCTGTAATCCTCCGGCGTAATATCGATCAGGGCGCACAGTTCGAGCGAATCGATGTTCTTCGCCTGTTTCGGTATCACCATCAGGTCGTATACCGGCTCGTTGTAGACGAGCAGTTTACCCTTCCGGTCATAGATGAGTCCGCGAGAAGGATAATCGATGATGTTACGTAGGACATTGCTTCGGGCGGACACCATGTAGGAGGTATCGACCACCTGCAGGTAGAACAGTCGGAACAGATAGACCAGTCCGACCGTCAGGATGATCAGGATGATGACGGTCCTTCTACCCGATGATGCGTTCATTCCTGTTGGAAGATCGGCTGAAAAGATATTGTCCCATCAGCATGAGCAACACGCTGACTCCTGTATTCAAAAATACCTTGAACAAGGTGATGAAGAATTCGCTGAAACGGAAGATCTCCAGATAAAAAAGCACGCAGTGATGCAGTAACGTCAGCAGCAACGTATAGGTTATGAACCATCGCACACCCAGTGAGTGGGGCGACAATTGCACCTCCGATTCGTAACCGTCTCGAGGAGCCAGCAACCGGAGAACGGAAGGACGGGCGAATGCCATTGCCACGGTAGCCGCCGCATGCAAACCGCCGGTGTCGCTGAACATATCGATCGTGATTCCGGTTATGAAGCCCAGTACCAGCTGCAATGCGCGGGGAGTCTCAGGCGGCAGCAGCAGTATGAAAAGGATGTAGACGTAGGGATTGATGTAGCCGCTCCACTGGATGTGATTGAGCACGATGACCTGCAGCAACACCAGGATGCTGAATCGGAATACATGTTGCAGGAGTTTAACGATCATTTTCCTGTTTATCCTCCAATTGAGACTGTTCTTCCTTGAGCAGATTGCTCACGACGAATACATGGGTTAGGTTGCCGAAGGGGACCGATAGCCTTACCCGCACCTCCTGAAAATTGTCTCCGGTCTTCGAATTGACATAATCGATGATGCCGATAGGTATGTCCTGCGGAAAGATTTTCGAGAAGTTGGAGGTGACGATCGTATCCCCCTGCGCCAGCTTGACGTGCTTGGCGATATCTTTCAGGGAGCCGTGCAACGGATCGTAACCGTCCCAGACCATGGACCCTATGAAACCGTTCTTCTTGACGCGGGCGCTGATCCTGCTGTCCTTGTGCAGGAAAGAAAGCACGGAGCAATAATGTTCGGAAACGTCTTTAACGATACCGACTACGCCCTCAGGCGAAATGACGCCCATTTCCGGTCGCACCCCTTGCCGACTTCCTCGGTCCAGGGTCAGATAATTGTTACGGCGGTTGATGGAGTTGTTCACCACCCTGGCCGTCATGTATTGGTATTGCTGGAAACGGGCCGTATCCGACACCAGCTGCCGATTTATACTGTCAATGTAGTAGCTGTCGGGCATCAGGCTTTTCAGAGCCGCATTCTGACGGGAAAGCGCTTCGTTGGTCTCCCGAAGATTGATGTACTCGGTGACGGCACTGACACCTTCGTTGATCCTGGCAGCGAAACGGTTCGTCGAGTTGACGAAACCCGCGTGGTGGTAGTTGCTGTTTCTGGCGACGAGATAAATACAGAACGACTCCAACAGCAGGAAAAAGATGAAATAGTTATACCGCCAAAGAAGCTGTAGGAGATTCCGCATGGAATGACATAAGAGACCGGTTCAGGTCCCCGAAGGTTGACCCAAAAATAAGTGAAGGAGTCGAATGGATACGCCCCTGAAAAAAATAATTCTCGACGTTCCGATCAGGGAATGAGGAACTTGAACCGATCGATGTTCTTGAGGGCGATGCCCGTTCCGCGAACGACGGCACGCAGCGGATCCTCGGCGACATGCACCGGAAGCTTGGTTTTACGGGAGATCCGCTGATCCAATCCGCGCAGCAACGCCCCGCCACCGGTCAGATAGATACCTGTGCGGTAGATATCCGCCGAAAGCTCCGGAGGCGTCATTTCAAGGGCCTTGAGGATGGCTTCCTCGATCTTGGAAATCGATTTGTCCAATGCATGGGCGATCTCGGAATAGCTGACCATTATCTCCTTGGGAATTCCGGTCATCAGGTCACGGCCATGCACGGCATAGTCCGGGGGGGGATTGTCAAGTTAAGGGATGGCG
>JBJOMA010000337.1:0-5035 GCA_046052625.1 Bacteroidota bacterium | reverse complement strand
CTTTCAGCTACCCGGTCATGGCGGACGACCTGCAGGAACTCATCAGCGATCAAAAGTGGGAGCGCCCTGTTCTCTTGGGACATTCCATGGGCGGCAAGACGGCCATGTTCCATGCCCGACAGTTTCCGGAATCGCTCTCCGGACTGATCGTTGCCGACATGGCTCCTCGAGCGTATGTATCCCAACATCAAGAGGTCTTCCGTGCCTTGAACGCAGTCGATTTTTCAGTTGTCCGTACCCGCAAACAGGCGGAGGATATTCTCCACTCCCGGCTGAATGATGCGGCGGTCGTACAATTCCTGCTGAAGAACCTATATTGGTCCGATCACGAGCGCCTCTCCTGGCGGTTCGATCTTCAGTCATTGGAACATGCGGTCGAGGAGATCGGAAAGGTGCTGCCCGACGGGCCTGCCATTTCGTTGCCGACACTCTTCCTGAAGGGGGCAGACTCCGATTACATCCGTGATACGGATGAAGCGGATATCCGTCAGCGCTTCAGTGACGTACGGATCCGTTCCATCGCCGGCGCGGGTCACTGGCTTCATGCCGATGCACCCTCGGACTTCTTCCGGGAAGTCATACGCTTCCTTGAAGAGTTAAAATGAAAAAGCCCCGTAAGTCCGGGGCTTTTTCATTTTATTAAATGGTGTTGGTCACTGGATATCTCCGGTATTCCGGATGATGATCTCCTTGGTGCCGTTGTACTCGATGAGCAGTCCGGTGACACTGACCGGATTCGTCGGAGTGGCGTTGCCGGAGAAGGTGGCGCCGCTGGCTGTATAGAGTACAAGTGTAGAACCGCTACCGTCATCCATGGTCAGCGAGCCTGACAGCGTGGCGTTACCGCTCAGCGTCACGTTGTTCACGCGGACCAACTGTCCTTCCCATGCCGTGTAGTTGTTGTTGCAATCGGTGAGATTGGCTGCGCGCGGACTTATGGACAAACCGGTAGGTGCGATCGCAGTGGCCATCGCCAGCGGTACGTTGTTGATCTGAAGTACACCGCGGTAGTTGGACAGTTCCATTCCGCCGACTTTGATCTCTAATTCAGTTCCCAGCGGGAAGGAGTGGGGAGCGGTGAAGCGGATCTGGATACCGGCCGTCTGGTCCTGACAGTAGAGGTTCTGGTTGTTGATCATGTTCGTGGAATTGTCGCTCGTCACGATGACACGGATGAACCGGTCGCCGGGAAGGAGAACGACATTGGTACCGGGATCGAATCCGCGGATGGTGTCAAGCGTAGTATAAACAGGAACGCCGGATGAACCGTCGCAACGCAGCTGGTTCATCTGGACATCGTCCAGGTCACGAAGCACCAGTTCGCCGTCTCCGCGATACACTTTCAATACACCGGATACGGTACCGTTCAGGAACGGCGTGTTGGCCGTCGCGAAGGAGGCGTATGCGCTCGTGTAGACGATCATCGTGTTTCCGGAGCAGTCGTTCAGGGTGCGATTGTTGTCGCTTGAACTGTTCGGGTCTCCGCCGTAGGGGATGCCGATGTCGGCGGAGGAGAACTCCAGGGAAGGCATTCTCACAAGCGTCTGGCACAGCTCGGTGAGGTGGTTGTTCACATAGTCGAGGCTTTGATCGGTGTAAGGCAGATCAAGGCCCCATTTTCCGGGTACGATGTATTGCTGAACGAGTCCGGCCGGAATCCTTCCTACTTGTCCGGTACTGCCGGCGCCCAGCTCTACGATACCGTCGGAGTCTTTCGCGATGAACAAGCCTTTGCACTTGATGAACACCCGGCGACCGATCGGATAATTGCTGTTGAAGTTCGATACGTCCAGCAGGATGCTGATACCGCCCGTGCTGTCCTGGATCACCATTTCCTTGTAGAAGGAGCCGGACTTATCATCGGCTATGATGATGCCTTTGATGATGACGTCCGTCGTGATCTGAAGCGGAGTGGTAGTGGCCTGGTTGCGCAGGTCCGAGATGGAATTCGTGACTGTCAGGTCGGGATCGACATTATTGATTTCCGGCTCGTCGTATTCGCTTTTCACACAAGCGGACTGGCTGATGAGCAGCACCGCCAGGAGTGACAGATAGAGGTAACGTGAGATGTTCATTTTATGGAAGGTTTGTTTGTTGCTTTTTCAGATGTTGATCAGTTCATGCGGAAAACAATGTTCACGAAGAACGTCCTGCCGAACCCGTAGCCGTATTTGGTGGGGAACTTGTTGACGTTGTTATCCGTGAAGTCGAAGCGTAACTGCTCGAAAGCGGTCGTCACCAGTTTCGTATTATCGAAGATGTTGCTGACGCCGAGATTGAAATTGATGTACGTCGGATTCTTGAGGCTCTTGAACCGGTTGTTCAGACGCCACGAATAGCCGGCGGAGAAGTCCATGGTGTACTGACCGGGTAACCTTTCCTGGGAAAGAATGTCCACCCATTTCTCAGAACCTTCATCGACCAGGTCGAGTGCGGCAAGGGTTCGGCGGGCCGGGTTCACATCTGCGTAGATCTGGTCGAAATAATTCAGGTTGACGGAGGCGAACCAGAATTTGGGTGAACGGTAGTTGAAGCCGAGAGTATAAGCGTCCTGTGGACCGTTAGCGACGCGGATGTTCTTCCAATAGATGGTTTCGTTTTGGATAAGTACCGTGTCCTGGTTGTCCTGGGTAGCCGTACCTGAAGCCCGGCGATCATAGATGAATTGTCCCACTGTGGCCACCGCGGTCATCGAAATACCGCCGCCGAGGTTCGCTTCGGTTCCGATTTCAACGCCGGTATGACGTTTGCAGATTCCGGTCAGACTGTAGTTTACAAAATTCTGGAAGTCTTCGTGGTAGAATCGTCGTGCATCGGTACCGTTTACGAAGCGGGTATAATAGCCCATGATCTTCGCTTTCATCCGCGGAGCTTTCAACAGGTATCCGCCTTCCACGCTGTATACCTGCTCCCTGTGGAGGCGATTGATCAGCGTATTACGGGTTGCGGGAGAAATGAATGCATTTTCAAAGTATGGTGCCCGGTTGTGTGCCGTTCCGTTCAGGACGAAGTAATTCCTTCCGTCGTATTTATACGTGATACCGGCTTTCGTGCCGCCGTAGACGAAGAGATTGTATTTGGAGGGCCCGTAGGAGTCGTCTTGGAAGATTCCGCTTCGGACTTTTCCGATGCGCTGGAATGAATTGGTGCCGACATGCAGCGCAAGGAAGAAATCGAACCGGTCGAGTTTGTAGACCGCCTGTCCCCACAACATGCTCTTGCTGATCTGTGAACTGTAATTGTATCCGTAACGGTCGCCTTCTTTCAGGATGCGGTTCGGATTGTTCAGGTCGTTTTGGATCAGGGAGTCGTTCCCCGTGTTATCCAGATCTCCGAATTGATTAAGGTCGACATAGAAGTCTGCACCCAGCAAGTCATTCACCTGTCGGTAATAATCGGAGTTCTGTTGCTGGAAGCTGAGTCCGCTCTGGAATGTGAGCCGGTCGTTGATTACGTTCGAGTAGGTGGAGTTATAGAAGAAGCGGCTGTAATCCGTAACGCGGTCGCCGATGATGTACTTGGCCCAGGTCCCCTCCGTTCCGTTGAAGGAGGTGTCGTTCATGGCATTGGCTTCATACAGCCGGTTCCATTGGATCTGTCGCAAGTATTCGTTGTTGAAAAGGGCAGTGCGGTTCTGGTCAGAGTAGAAAGCATAAGCTGCTGAATCTTCTCCATAGAACGGGTCGTAACTCGGCAGATTCCGGTAGTAGTCGGGACGCGGATCAGACGCTTCGTACCAGTCGAGACCGGAAACCTTGTAGCTGCCGCGGTTGTAAGCGACGGAAGACTGAAGAGAACGACGTTCGTCGATTTTCCATTCGTGTTCCAGAATGACGATCGGTTGGGTACTGCGGGCGATGGAGGAATTACGCTTTACCGTATCGGTACCATTGATCTGATAGCCCCAGAGCGGATTGTAGTAATTATCCTGTGCCAGCTCCTGCATTTCGCGGATGGCAAGACCGGCACGACCGTTGGTCGTCATTGATCCGAAGGCCGTAAGGGAAACGGAGTGCTGTGTATTGATGATCTTTTCGACTGAGGCGAAGAAAGAATTCCCGTCGTAGAACGTACCGGGAACGAAGCCCTCGTCCGCCCAGCGGCGGGAGTAGGAGAGGGCAACGGACCATCCGTCTTCCAGCAGTCCGGAACCCCAGGTGACCATGAAACGGTTATCGTAGGTGCGGTTGGAGGCAGAGTAGGTCACGGCCAGCTGCTTGCGCTGACGCGAGGCGCGGCTGTCGATGCTGTAGGCACCGCCGATTCCACCGAAGGTGTAGGGTACCTGCGCCATACCGATAGAATTCTCACGGCTGCGCATGACGTCATTCAGGCCGCTCCAGGTATTGTAGATGGTACGACCGTTGGAGAGGTCGTTCATCGGAACTCCGTTCATCAGGGTGATGAAATTATCATCGTCGTAACCGCGGACGCGGAAGCGTGCGGCACTGAAATTGAAGGTGGCGGCGGAGACGAACGGGTCGCGTGCGGAGCTGAGGATGCTGGAGACCGCACTGCTTCCGTTGTCTTTGAGCTCGTCTTCACCCAATGAGATCGTCGGCAGATTGTCAACGACGCTGTTGGTGTTTTCGGATGCGATTCCGAGCACGGTGAGTGCTACGATCTGGTCTACGTTGTTGTGAACAACGGTTTCCGTGAAGGTTTTGAAATCGGACCGGCGGATCTCGAGTTCGTAGTCGCCGACCGGGAGGTTGTCGAAACGGAAACTCCCGAGCGAATCGGTAGTTACTTTCTGGTCGGTCTTTTTGTTCAGGATGGTGGCGCCTACCACCGGATGATTGGCTTCATCGCGAAGTGTTCCACTAAGGAATCCGTTCTGTCCGGATGCGGAAAAGGCGACCAGGGAAAGGAAGCCGATCAACGGCAACAGCAGTCTGTTCATGAGTGATTCTATTGATTGCACTCACCCGTATGGGCAAGGGGGACAAAACTAACTAATATTGGCAACGGAACCCTAATTTTAGCGGTTAAATCATCGTTATTTACCCGATTCGTCGTTTTTCGACCATGAATT
>JBJOMA010000336.1:0-6659 GCA_046052625.1 Bacteroidota bacterium | reverse complement strand
AAGGTCTTTGTATTCGATCTTGGGATAGATGTTTCCGATGCGCTTGATCTTGTTCCACCAGTCCAGGGTCTCCTTGTCGGGCCGGTTCATCTTGTTCTGGGCATTGTCCTCACCGAGTACTGCGGCCAACGGCATACCGTGCATATTGCCGGAAGGAGTCGTCCACGGCGAATGAAGATCCGCATGGGCGTCAATCCAGATCACACCGAGTCGCTGCTTGGGATATGCCATCCGGATACCGGAAATGGTTCCGGCGGCGGAACTGTGATCGCCGGCCAATATTATTGGAAATTCATTGCTTTTCAATGAATTACGAACCTGCAACGCCACCCGGTCCAGCAGTTGATAGATGCCCTTGATACGCTTTGCATAAAGGCTTCCGGGAGATTCGAAAAGCAGTTTGTTCTCATTAGGGACCTCGACCGACTCAATCTTCTTGAAGAGGTTGCTGCCATAGTCCAGCGCCGCGACTTTGATGGCGTCCGGCCCCATGCTGGCTCCCCGCGTACCGGCGCCCAACTCGGACTTGACTTCGATGAACCGGATTTTTTTCATGACACTTGGATTCAATTATTTGAGTTGGTACGAGGACGTGAAAAGTAAGTTACTTACTTTAGCGGGATTTTCAACATCCGGGCGATCCGGATGGTACAAAACCCTCAAAAACAGCTCACTTAGACGGACAACGCCGCACAATGAAAAACACCTACCGGGACCTAATCGAGCAGACTTTCTACTTCCCGCAGGAAGGATTCGAAGTCATCGACAATCAGCTTCATTTCTACGGTATCGACCTGATGGAGATCATCAAGCAGTATGGAACACCGCTGAAGATCTCCTACCTGCCGAAAATCGGCTCCCAGATCAAGAAGGCCAAACGGATTTTCAATGTAGCGATCGCCAAGTCCGACTATAAAGGCAGTTACACCTATTGTTACTGCACCAAAAGCTCCCACTTCTCCTTCGTGATACACGAAGCGCTGAAGCACGATATCCACCTGGAGACTTCTTCCGCTTACGATATCCCCATCATCCGTTCCCTTGCTGCCGATAAAAAGATCGACAAGAAGGTATTCATCATCTGCAACGGATTCAAGCGTCCGCAATACATTGACGGTATCACGTCTCTTATAAACGACGGTTACGAGAATGTCATTCCTATCCTGGACAACAAGAAAGAACTGGAGCAGTACGAGACAAAGATTAAGGGACGCAAAAAAGTGAAGGTCGGTATCCGAATCGCCGCCGAGGAAGAACCGAATTTCGAATTTTACACCTCCCGTCTCGGCATCAGGTACGATGAAATCGTGGAGTACTACCAGAAGCAGCTGAAGAAGAACAAGCGCTTCGAATTGAAGATGCTGCACTTCTTCATCAACACCGGCATCAAGGACACCGCCTATTACTGGAGCGAACTGAACAAGTGCGTATCCATCTATTGCGAACTTAAGAAGATCTGCCCCACCCTCGACTCCCTGGACATCGGCGGCGGCTGGCCTGTCCGCCATACGCTCGGATTCGAATACGACTATGAATACATGGCCGAACAGATCATCCGTCAGATCAAGACGGCCTGCAAATCAGCCGGCGTAGACGAGCCCAATATCTTCTCGGAATTCGGAAGCTTCACAGTCGCCGAAAGCGGCGCCACGTTGTACTCCGTCATCGACAGCAAACAGCAGAACGACAACGAGGAGTGGTACATGATCGACAGTTCCTTCATCACGACACTCCCCGACACCTGGGGTATCAAACAGAAATTCATCCTGTTGGCTATCAACCACTGGAACAGCGATTACACCCGCGTAAATATCGGTGGCATCACGTGCGACAGTGACGATTATTACAATAACGAATCACACGTCAACCAAGTCTACCTGCCGGACGAGGAAAAGTCACCCGACGAGCCGCTTTACATCGGCTTTTTCCATACCGGCGCATACCAGGAAAGCATCGGCGGATATGGTGGTATCCAACACTGTCTTATTCCTGCGCCCAAGCACGTCATCATCGACCGTGACGAAGACGGAGAGATCACCACGCGCCTTTTCGCCAAGGAACAGAGCGCGAAAAGCATGCTGAAGATTTTGGGGTATTAAGTGCGTGTTACAGTTTGCAGTTTGCAATTGCTGGAAACCGGGAACCGGGAGCGGAGTAATACTACCGGCTACTGACTACCGACACTGCAAATTCACCTTTCGCCGTGCAACGGCCGACGGGTTGCACGTGGTCGTGAAGACCGAATTGCTCCAGAACCGTTTTTATTTCATGATGAACTGATGGATCGGCAGCCACCAGCAGACCGCCGCTGGTCTGCGGATCGCACAAAGTGATGAATTCGGGTCCGTTTACCCCTGTCACCTTCTTTTCGTATGCATTCCAGTTGCGGTAGGTGTTATCCGGAAATACGAACCGGTCACGGAATTCGGATGCGCCTTCAATCATGGGCAGCTTGGCCAAATCTATTTCAGCAGAAACACCGGATCCTTCGCACACTTCGATCAGGTGACCTAACAGTCCGAATCCAGTGACATCGGTCATGGCATGCACCCCGCTGATTCCCGCCAGTTCGGCGCCGCAGTCATTCAATCGGGCCATCACCTCGGTTACGTTTCGTACTTGCGAAGCATCCGCTAGTCCGCGTTTCGCGGCGGCGGCAAGAATTCCGACCCCGAGCGGCTTGGTAAGG
Organism: Bacteroidota bacterium; assembly: GCA_046052625.1. GTDB lineage: Bacteria > Bacteroidota > Bacteroidia > AKYH767-A > 2013-40CM-41-45 > Pollutiaquabacter. The sequence goes on along the minus strand of JBJOMA010000336.1, from coordinate 3,970 downwards.
AACAACAGGTCTCCGGGACGGGCCGTATTGTTCCTTTTCAATTCCTGCTCACGAACAAGACCGTTTACCGACAGTCCGAATACAGGTTCCGGCGTGTCGATACTGTGTCCGCCGGCCAACGGAATACCTGCCTTCGAGCAGACGGCCCTTGCACCGTCAAGTATCCGGCCCGCCAATTCGGGAGGCAGCTTCTCCACGGGAAATCCAAGGATGGCAATTGCCAGAATAGGCTTCCCTCCCATCGCGTATACATCACTGATGGCATTCGCTGCAGCGATACGACCAAAGTCGAAGGGGTCGTCTACGATCGGCGTGAAAAAATCGACCGTGCTGATCAATCCGTTCTTGTCCGGCAATCGATAGACAGCCGCATCATCGTTCGTATCGTTTCCTACCAGCAAGTCGGGATGATGAACGACACCTGATGTAGTATGAAGTATTTTTTGAAGAACTGCAGGTGCGATCTTGCAGCCGCAACCGGAACCCTTGGAGAATTCCGTAAGTTTATAAGCGCTATCTATCATCATTGAAATCACAATGTCTGTACAAACCGTCTTAACCGATCGACGAATTCACCAATTGACTCCGCATCATTCCAGATAAGTCGGTGGATCGAAGACGGTTCGCGTTGATCGTTGCCGTGCTGGTAGGTCTTGTCATAATATACGAAAAGCACCTGCAACCATTTTTCGAGATCACCGGCACGCAGGGCTTCGACAGCGGTTTTGACGTGCTGTCCACCCAGTTTTTTCGACAACCTTAGTGTAGCTTCTTCCAGTTCGGCGCGGTCGAAAACACCGTATTCAGCAACAATACGTTTCATCCGCATCTTAACGGAAACATCCGCCTCCAGAACGGTGGCTTTTCGCATCAATTCAAACAGACCTTCAGGAATTTTCAATCGACCGATGCTCCTGCTTTCATTCTCCAGCCAGACCGGTCGTTCGAAATCCATTTTCTGCAACCGCTCGAACAGCAGATTCTCGAAATGTTCGTTGGAGGGTTGCGGCGGTTGACCTATCGCTCCGAAAGCGGAACCTTTATGATGCGCCAGTCCTTCCAGATCGACCACTTGCTCACCCAGTGACTCCAATTGATGCAGGATCTCTGTCTTTCCGGAACCGGTCTTACCACCGATAACGATTACTTTTCTGGGTTGTTGGAAAGATTCCAATACAGTTTGCCGGTAAGCCTTGTAACCGCCTTTACGGATCGTAACAGAAAAACCGGCCGTCTGCAATAACCATCCCGTAATGGCACTGCGCATACCACCTCTCCAGCAGTAAACGGTGACATGCTTCTTAGGTGCCACCTTCTGCGCCTCACGGATGATGTCCGCGAATCTTGGTCCTACCAGTTCAAAACCGGCAAGCACCGCTTCGTTACGCCCCTTCTGCTTGTAAGTTGTACCGACGATCCTGCGATGCTCATCGTCCAACAAAGGGATATTCACGGCACCAGGTATGTGGGCATGGGAAAATTCGGAAGGACTTCGGGCGTCGATCAACACCGGCTCCATAAAGGTGAAGAAGTTTTGTTGAAGTAAAGTTACTGTAGAAATCAGCCAGCGCCAGGAAGCAGCGGGAAGTTTTTACACATCCGACTACTCAGCGGCAGCGGGCAAAGTGACGCAGAGCATTTCCCGTTTTCCGGGAGGTCCGGGGAGCGACTTTACATTGAAAGCACCGGAACGGAACCCGCGCTTCACGTATCCCTTCGTACAATAAGTCACCAGTCTTCCACCCGGATTCAACCATCCGGCGATGCGCTTCAGGAACACCTCCGTCCACAACTCCGGCTGGGCACGCGGACCGAAAGCATCGAAATAAATCACGTCGAAGCCCATTTCAGGACTATAATCAAGGATATCAGCCTGGTGTTTTGTCAGAAAAAAACGGTCTGTAATTTCTTGCATCCGACCGAATTCAAGCCCATGGATAAGATCCGGCAGATTACTGATTGTTGATTCAGGAAAATCGAGCTGCCGCCATATTTCTTCCGGCAACGGGTGCAATTCCACGGCAGTATAATCAACTAAAAGTCTTGGATGCTTAATTGCAGCCGATGCAGTCAGCAGCACGTTCAGTCCGGTACCGAAGCCCATTTCAAAGATCCGGATCCGCTTGGCATCGGGATAATGATGCAACCAAGCCTCAAAACCATTTCTGATGTACACGTGGAGGGATTCGTTCCAAGCCCCACGCCGTGAATGATAACACTCGTCCAACTCGACCACACGAAGGGAAGGTGAACCGTCGCCTGTGCGGATGACCTCAAGACGCATGCGGATCCGAATGGGGTTCGTTCTTCGATAAGTTGGCCACATCCCATTCCAACCGACGCCTGAATTCAGACTTCCGATTAGGACAATCCGTAACCGTACAGATCGGACAATTAATCGGGCGACAGGGATCCGTATGAATGAAGAATTCAACCCGGTTGCTGAAATGGCTGTTAACAATCCGCTCCAGCTCCTTTACCTGCCTGTGTGAACGCTCGAGATCGTCGTACCATGGTAATGTCAGGTGTGCATCAATATGTATATGCGCTCCGTACTTGACCACCCGCAAATTATGGATGTCTATCCAACGCTCCTGTCGCTCCTTGCGAAAAACTTCTGCTATCTCCTCCAGCTTGCCGAAGTCCGCTTCGTCCATGAGTCCGGCCAGCGAATCCCTGACCAGTCGCGAGCCGACCACCAGAATGTACAATCCGAGCAAAGCGGTCAGAAGAATATCAACCCACCACCAATCGGTCAACAGCATGACGACTAAGCCAACGACCAGCGCGACGGATGACCAGGAATCAGAAAGCAGGTGATGACCATCCGCAACGAGCGTGGAGGAATGCATCCGTTTTCCGGTACGGACAAGATAGGTGCCTAATAACAGATTGACTAACGAGGTGCCAATGGTGATCCAAAGTCCGAGGTCCAACCGGGCGAGGGGTTCAGGATGATAGATCGAATAGATTGACTTAACGATCATTCCGCCACCAGCAAAGAAGATCAGTCCTCCCTCCAACCCTACTGCAAGATATTCAACTTTGCCATGACCGTACGGATGGTCCTCGTCCTTAGGTCGCGATGAATAGCTCAACGAATAGAGACCGAAAGAGGCCGCCACGATATTGATAATGGACTCGAAAGCATCTGTTAGTACTGCGTTCGAACGGGAAAGCCAGTAGGCCAGGAATTTCGAGATGGTCAACAGCAGACCGATAGCGAGTACGGCCCGCATAATGCGGACCTTCTGTCGGCCCTCGCGTACAAGCTGTTCATGTGTGTTCATCGGAAATCAACCTGGGTAGCGCCGTTGCCGAATTTCTCAGGCGGAGCGTCAGAATACGTGATGTTATCGAATTTTTTAAGCGCCTCCCGGATGGCACTCCGCAAGACACCGATTCCCACACCGTGGATAAAGGTAATGCGGTTGAGATGATCCAGCAGTGCCTTATCCATCTCCAGTTCGAAGACGGATAGCTGGTAAGCGATGATCTGACCGGGCGACCACCCGGCCGGATCCTTGACAAGTTCTTCGATGTGCAGATCTACGACCTTTTCACGGGAAAGGAAAGTGAACTCCGACTTGTTCTTGTCTTTACGGGAAGGACGAACCGTTCGCAGTTCTTCCTCATCCACTGTAAAACGACGGATAAGCTTGCTGATATCGGCCACTTCTTCGCGCAGAACCAATAAAGGCACCTTGAGTGTCTGGTCAAAGAGGTTTCCGGAATGGTTCGCCGCCACCTCGAGCAGGTCACCCGGGCGTAATTCCATGTGCTTCACCAAGGGCTGGCGAGGACGGTACTCCCGAGTGGAATACAGGATGAACTGGAATTCCAATCCGTCCATCCGGAACAGTTGATCCTGAGAATAAAGACCGATGTGTGCTTCTGACTTCGGGCTTACCTGGCCGATCACCGGGTGACTACGGAACTCGCCTTTTTCCCTACTGACCAGAAAACTGAG
>JBJOMA010000335.1:0-8632 GCA_046052625.1 Bacteroidota bacterium | reverse complement strand
CTTTCACACAGCAACCTGACCGGAATTAGCTTCACCTTTCCCTGGGACAGCGACTCGGTGCGCATCGCTCCTGGACAGCACCTGCTGCTCTGGGGGGATAATCAACCTACACAGGGCGTCTTCCATTTGAATTTCCGGCTGCCTATATCAGGAACGCTTCGATTGCTTAAACCCAATTCCGCGCTATCAGACAGTGTTTATTATGCCCCGGTTGCAGCAGACCACTCGTTCGGACGCTCAACGGACGGAGCAGTAACCTGGACCGATTTCCTTGCACCCACTCCTGCTGCCGCCAACGGTAGCGTAATCGTATATACGGACCGCCTTTACCTGAATGAAGTCCAATTTCTGAATACGTCGACAGTGGCCGACAATTTCGGACAATACGATTCATGGATTGAAATCTTCAACCCTGAGCAGGACACGGTCGACCTTGCCGGTTGGAAACTGCAGCATTCCGCATTACCCGCTCAGCAATTCGTCTTCACAACCGGCAACGACTCCACCAAGATTGCTCCGGGCGGACATCTGCTCGTTTGGGCGGACGCAAGTACGGATCAGGGAGTGCTCCACGCCGGATTTCTGCTGCCATCTTCGGGATGTATCGAATTAATGCGTCCGGACAATTCTGCGGGCGATCAATTGTGTTATACGTCGGCCGCATCGGATCAATCAATCGGACGGTCATACGACGGCTCACCGGATATCATACAATTCGCAGTACCAACTCCACAGGCGACCAATTGGACCTACACTTCCGTGGCAGTGGTCATCAACGAGGTGCAGCGTTATAATACGAATACGGTAGCGGACAACTACCAGCAATACGACCCGTGGATTGAAATCTATAATCCTTCCCACGACACCATCGACCTTGCCGGCTGGAAGCTGAACCATTCACAACTCCCGGGCTATACGTTTGTCTTTGCCAACGGAAACGATTCGACTAAAATCGCACCGCGAGGACACCTGCTGATCTGGTGGGACCAGCAACCGCAACAAGGCGTACTGCATGCCAACCGTGTTCTGGCCCCTTCCGGATGCATCTCCCTCTTCCGTCCGGATGGTTCTACCTCCGACAACTACTGCTACCCGGGAACTGCAACCGACCAGTCGTTCGGACGTCGTTCGGACGGATCAGCTACTTCAGTGATTTTCCAGGTACCTACACCGAACGAACCCAACTGGATCTACACGACGGAATCCGTACTGATCAATGAGATACAGTCCGTCAACACATCGACCTACGCAGACAATTACGGCGAGTACGACCCGTGGATTGAATTATACAACCCGAACATCGACACCCTCGACCTCGCAGGATGGCGCATCACGAATGACCTGTTACCCGGATTCGAATTCGTCTTCGGAAACGCCAATGATTCGACAGTCGTCGCTCCCGGGGGACACCTCCTGGTTTGGTGGGACCAAACACCGCAGCAAGGCATCCTCCACAGCGGTGCAACGATTCCTTTCATCGGCTGTTTCCATCTAAAGCGTCCGGACGGAACAGTATCAGATAATGCCTGTTACATGAACATTCCCGCCGACCAATCCTATGGAAGGCGACACGACGGAGCAGCTGTCTGGATCAATTTTACCGTTCCTACCCCTGATGCGATGAATTGGATCTACACCTCCACGAACATCATGGTGAATGAGGTCCAGACCTTCAACGTTTCGACTATCGTCGATGCAGCAGGCGAGAGTGATCCTTGGATCGAACTATATAATCCGGGCTCGGATACCGTGGATCTGTCCGGTTGGCATCTGACAGTAGGACAAGGAACCGTCCATCACTTCGGCTATGATAATGATACGTTGAAAATGGCTCCGATGGACCATCTGCTGCTATGGGCGGACGGTGAACCCAACGAGGGAGTAGATCATTTAGGACTTACGCTTCCGGTCAGCTCCTGCATCCGTCTGATGAAACCGATCATGGAACTTTCCGATTCCGTCTGCTACTCCAACATTCCTGCAGACTTCGCATACGGCAGGTCCAGTGATGGTGCGACCAATTGGATCATTTTTACTACGCCGACTCCTGACAGCAACAACGTACAACTCAACACCGTTATTCCGACATCACCATTGATGAGCGGACTGCAGGCTTATCCGAATCCATCGAACGGCAGGCCGGTCGTTTTCAGTCGACCGATCAGTTTCGTCCTGTACGACGTACTGGGGCAGGAAGTGCTGCGGCAACCGGCTACACGCACTTTCGACACTTCAGCATTGGAATCCGGTTGTTATTTCCTCGTTACAAACGAGCAGGAAACGCTGCGCTTGGTGATTAAGAAAGAATAGGTCGAGTCAGGCCTGATGTCTGAAAGCTGCCAGAACAAGTGCCGCACTGATCGCCACATTGAGAGATTCAGGACGATTACCGGGAACTAATTCACCGGACGGAATGGTGATCTTGCGGTGGGAAAGTTCCTGAAGAGAAGTCCGGATGCCCATCGATTCATTTCCGAAGATAAGGATGCCTTCCTTCGTCAGTGATGCATGGTACAGGTCCTCTCCTTCCATCAACGCAGCATAGACGGGAATATCCGTTTCCGACCGGATCTGCGTCAGCAGACCTTCCAATCCGATCGCATGAACAGGAACATGGAACAGCGACCCCATCGAAGCCTGGACCACTTTCGGATTATACGCGTCGACGGAATTAAGGGACGTAACCACTTGCGCTGCTCCGAACCAATGGGCGATGCGCAGGATGGTACCCAGATTACCCGGATCACGGACATCGTCCAGCAATACAGAAAACTTCCCTTTGAAGTCAGAGACCTTGAGTTCTTCCGAGGGGATACGTGCCACGGCGAGCACATCCTGCGGAGTGGACAGGGCACTGAGTTTTGAAAAGTCCTCCTCCTTAGCGACCAGCAGCTCATCCACCCTATCGCTCAAGCTCCGATCAGCGGTCGAAAAATAGGATTCGGTCGCCACGAGCGATTTTACTTCGTAGCCGGAGGCAAGCAGCTCCGCAACCACTTTGCGTCCTTCGGCAATGAAGAGCCTGGATTCCTCCCGGAATTTTTTCTGATGAAGGGAGCGGATCTGTCCGATCCTGTTCTTCGAAATCGATTGTTCAGCCACGGGTGAGCTCGAATACGGTAATCTCCGGCAAGATACCGACTCGTCCCGGATATCCAATGAAGCCTAGCCCGCGGTTAACATAAAGGTGCTGTCCTCCCTGCGAGTAGAGGTCGGCCCATTCGCGGTAGACGTACTGCACCGGACTCCAGCGAAAGCCGGGAATCTCGACGCCGAACTGCATGCCATGCGTATGACCGGCAAGCATGAGGTCGACATACGGATAGTCGCCGGTTATCTCCGCATGCCAATGGGAAGGATCGTGCGAAAGCAGTATGTTGACCGGAGCGGGATTGAAACCATCCACCGCCGCGGCCATGTCGCCGTAACGACGGAAATTCATGCGGGCGCTCCAGTTCTCCACACCGATCAGACCCACGCGTTCGCCTCCGCGCTCCAGATATGCGTGATCGTTCAGCAGAAGCTTCCATCCCATCTCTCCGTGCAGCGCTTTCATCCTGCGCAAGTTCTCGTCTTTCTCCTCCAGGGTGTTCCAGCGGAAGTAATCACCATAATCATGATTTCCCAGTACGGAGTAGACTCCCATCGGAGCAGACAAGCGACTGAGCACATCGCGGTATTCAAGCGCCTCTTCGTGACGATCGTTCACCAGGTCACCCGTGAAGAAAATCACATCGGGTCGCTGAGCATGTATGAGTTCCACCGCTTTCTTCAGCGGTTCGGCTGAAATGAAACTACCGACATGCAGGTCTGAAATCTGAACGACGCGCAGTCCTTCGAAAGCGGCCGGCAATGCCGGAAGCGGAATACGGACGTTGCGGACACGGTAACGGTAGACATTTCCCATCATTCCCCACGCGAGGGATACCAATGGAATGGCCGATAACATGGCTCCGGCCTGCACCAGGAACTGTAAGCGGGATACCCGAAGCGGCTCATTGACATTTGCATCCGAGAAAAGACGCACGGCATAGGATCCCGAATATCGAAAGACGCGGATGACATCGTCCGTGAGCAGGAACAAAGCCATGATAAGCTTCGGCAGAAAGAGAATAAGCACCGTGCCGAATGAATAGAGCCGGATGAATTTCGACCAGGCACGCCAATCGGTAAAGAAGCCTGCCAGTATTATACTGATCGCCAGCAGGGAGAGCGTCCAGAATAGATAGAAGAAGACGCGGGAAGATTGTTCCCGGGCAGGAAAGAGTGTCTTTACGCCGTGATAAACATAAAGGTCGATTGCCAGAAAGCAGACGACTAAAAGGAAAATGCGGAAATTCATTTATTGATTATTAGGGCAACCTGCCCTTGTATCAGGGATGTAAGCGTTGAATGCTCCATTTGCCGGAGCGTGATTTTTCGTAGGCGATCCGATCGTGCAAACGACTGGTGCGTCCTTGCCAGAATTCAACATGAGTAGGAATCAAGCGATAACCGCCCCAGAAGGCCGGACGCGGAACCGGTTTACCGGCGAATTTTTTTTCGAATTCGATGAAACGGTTTTCAAGCACCCGACGGTCATCCATGGGCTCACTTTGCAAAGAAGCCCATGCACCGATCTGGCTTTCACGCGGACGGGAACGGAAATAGGCGTCGGATGTCCTGGCGCTCACCTTCTCCACCGTCCCGTTGATACGGATCTGTCGCTGCAGAGCGGGCCAGAAAAAATTAAGGCAGGCTTTTTTCCTGTTTGACAAAGCGCGCCCCTTACGGGAGCGGTAATTGGTGAAGAAGACGAAACCGCTACGATCGATACCGCGAAGGAGAACGATGCGGGCATCAGGACTTCCGTCGCGATCTATAGTAGCCAACGTCATCGCATTGGGTTCTTCCACACCGGCATCCATTGCATGAGACATCCATACTTCAAACTGTCGGAACGGATTCTTCAGCAGGTGGGATTCATCGAGCTCGAAGGCAGAATAATCTTTCCGCAACTGCCGGATGGCGGAACGCAATCGTGACATACTATGAATTTACAAAAAATAATGCTCGATACGGGGCGTCGGCAAATAAATCAGGACAGGTTACGGCTGATCGAGGAAAAAAGCAGAAGAACCGAAATCACTTTTCAAGAATCTGCCCGGCATGCTCTTCAGTATCCACATCCGTGATGACCTGGTCGATCACTCCTTTTTCGTTGATCAGGAAAGTGGTCCGGAATACGCCTTTGTATTTCTTGCCGTAGAGCACCTTGTCGCCCCATACATCGTAAGCGGAGACCAGCTCCTTTTCCGTGTCTGCCAGCAGGGAGAACGGGAGATCGTGTTTTGCAATGAATCCCTGGTGCGATTTTTCGCTGTCGGTGCTGACACCCACGACTTCGTAACCGGCCTTTTTGAGCTTTGAATAATTGTCACGCAAGTTGCAGGCCTCTTTGGTGCAGCCCGAGGTGTTATCCTTAGGATAAAAGAAGAGCACGAGTTTCTTGCCTTTGAAATCCTTCAGTGAACGGATTTTTCCGTGTTCGTCGGCGACCTTGAAATCAGGCGCTTTATCACCTGCCACCAGTTTGGGAATTCGTTTTTTTGCAGCCATTATTATTGATTTTCAGCGTGTTTTTGACGCTCAATTTGGGAAGTAAGCTTTACGGATAAAGAGGAAGAACACTTATCCGTTTCGGATGTAAACTTATAACAAATCACCCCCCGGTATGTTCAACTCATGCCGGCGGGCCGGAAAAAAACGGCATGAGAAGGAACTATACTATGGAACCAGGTGTTGGCAGACTACTTATCTCCGAGCCATTCCTGATGGACTCGTTCTTTAAGCGCACAGTCATCCTGTTGGGTGAGCACGGCGAAGACGGATCTGTCGGATTCATCTTGAACAAGCCCACAGATCTATCGTTGAACGATGCGCTGGAGGATTTTCCTCCGTTCGAAACACCGCTTTATTTCGGCGGACCGGTACAAACGGATACGATCCATTTTCTTCATACGCTTGGTCCACGTCTGGAGGGCAGTAAAGAAATCATGCCGGGAATCTATTGGGGCGGCAGTCTGGATATGCTAAAGTTGCTGATTGAAACCCGTCAGGTTAATCGGGACCATATCCGGTTCTTTGCCGGCTACAGCGGCTGGGAACCTCACCAATTGGAGGACGAGCTGAAGGGACGTACCTGGCTGGTTTCCAAGGGAAAAATGGAAATCGCTTTTTCCGAGAATCCGGAAGGACTTTGGGGAGAAGTGCTCCGGTCCATGGGCAGTGAATACGCCATCCTGGCCAATTTCCCTGAAAATCCGAGTCTGAACTGAAAATTTCGACCCGTTTACGGGTCAATTGCCAGAACCCTCCCGAATTGCTATCTTTGCAGCCCGCAATTCAGCGGGATTTCGGGGTGTAGCGTAGCCCGGTTAGCGCGCCACGTTCGGGACGTGGAGGTCGGAAGTTCGAATCTTCTCACCCCGACGAATTTAAAGCTCTCAGCAATGGGGGCTTTTTTTGTTGTGGGCGGTTCCAAGTGTCAAGTTCCAGGTTCCAAGTGTCAAGTTCCAGGTTCCAAGTGTCAAGTTCCAGGTTCCAAGTGTCAAGTTCCAGGTTCCAAGCCTTCTTTTACCTGGAACTTGCAACCTGGAACCTGCCACCTGCAACTAAAAACCAATCAGGCACAATATTTGCCGTACCTTTACTACTATGGGGCTGACCGGTTTTGACAGCTGGTCGAATGGTTCCGTAAGCATGCCGAGCGTCGTTAGTCAGGCTCGTTAATCCCGGCTTTCAAACTTCAGTTGGCAACACCAACTACGCACTTGCTGCCTAATCCAGCGATTAGCACGTAAGTTGTCTCCGGGGAACCTGCTCACCCGTTCCCCAACCGGAGGCACCGCATGGTGAGTGAGCGGTAAGCACGTTCCGGGCAAGCCGCAAATCCTCTCGGAACTACGTTGACAAGTCGCCCGTTTCCGGCAGCTTGTCCGCCGACAATCAATAGGAAACTAAGCATGTAGAAAGCGTTTCGATTCCCGGTTTGGACGCGGGTTCGACTCCCGCCAGCTCCACCTGAAAACCCGCAGGACTAAACTCCTGCGGGTTTTGTTATGAAAAAGCCCCATCCGAAGATGAGGCTTGGGACAGGATTCCGCCGGTAATCAAGACATCCGTTACCGACCATCAGAACGGATAGAAGCGGAATGCCAAAGCGGTCTCCGTTTTTTGCATCGACGCATTGGTACTGACTTCACCCTCTCTTCCATAGTCCGTCGTACTGCTGCCGATCAAGAATGAAAACTCCGCGCCAAGCGAAAAGTGCTTGGAGAAAAAGTACTCGCCACCGATGACCGGAGAAATGAAGCTCCCGGTCAGAACGTCTTCTTTCTTATCATATTCAAACGTATTCGGATTGTACTCAAAATCATCCTCGGAATGCTTATATGTTCCGTATCGGAAACCAGCGCTCAGTTTGCAGTCAGCCACAGCACGTACATAATGCAAACCGAGAATATAAACCGATGTTACGGCTTTCGCATCCTGATTATCAGGCGTCCAGTCATTCTCGACAGATTGAGACAGTCCGCCCTGGAATTCAATCCTGAGATTTGATAAAGGATCGTAATTCAACACCAGCCGGTTAGACGGCATATAACCGAAACCTCCGCTATTGAGATCAACAAGCTGAAAGATACCGGAACGGATTCCTGCCCCGAAGACACCTGTACTGGCAGGGTCACCACCCAGCTGAGCAGTTGAGGAAAATGCGAATAAAACGGATAACAGGATCAAAAGGGGTAGCTTTTTCATTGTAGCATTTTTACGTAAATCTAAAGGTACCGAACCTTGCCATCGGAGGACTAAAATCAGCTGGCTGAAAAGCATTGATCATCCTGTCGCCAAGTCGAAATGAAACGTCTTCAGCTATCTTTGCAATGCATCTGACCAGCTTGTCCGGAATGAAACGGGTTATCCTAATTAAAAACACAGCACGAATACTGATGCTGCTCTTCGCAGGATTCATCTCCATCTTCGCATTGGACGTCTTTGAAAACCCGCAGGGAATCCTAAAAACCGTTGCTGCACTTATACTCCACTTGCTGCCTACCTTTCTGATCATAGGACTCGTGGTACTTTCAAGAAAAACCGACCTGATACCGGCCATTTCCTATACCGCATTGGGAGCCCTTTACATCTGGTGGGCTTGGGAACGTTTTCCGTTCATCACATATCTCATCATCGCCGGCCCCCTGTTCATTGCCGGGATCCTTCACGGAATCTGCTGGTCGAATCGAAAATCGGCTACAGTCTGAGAATAAAGGCAGTAATGAATCAGTACTTGATGATCCGATTACTTTTACGGCTCCCGTCTTCCATGGATAAAATGACGGTGTAGCACCCGGGAATCAGTCCGGAAAAGTCGACCGATTGTCCACCCGATACTTCATATCGATTCAAGATTCGACCTGATATATCTAACAATTCCATCTGAAAGCGAACCCCTGCAGGCGCCTGAATGAACAGACGATCGCCGACAGGATTCGGATAAACGTACATCGCTGACAACAACTCATTTTCATGAACATCCGCTATGGACTCTTGAAAACTGAAATTGTCGATTGCAGCGCTTCCGCCTGTACCA
>JBJOMA010000334.1:0-4028 GCA_046052625.1 Bacteroidota bacterium | reverse complement strand
TGATTTCTGTTGGGAAACGGTTCGGATCACTGCGTCCGTGAATTGCTCCCAGCCGCGCTTTTGATGTGAGCCCGCCTCGTTCGCCCGGACAGTAAGCGTTGCATTCAGAAGCAGTACGCCTTGCCGCGCCCATTTCTCCAGATTCCCTTTACGAACGACCGGCCACCCGTACTCAAGTTGCAGTTCCTTATAGATGTTTAGCAAGGAGGGAGGCAACGGTATTCCGTCCTTCACGGAAAAGCTGAGTCCGTGCGCCTGTCCCGGTCCGTGGTAAGGATCCTGTCCCAGGATTACCACCTTCACGGATTCGAACGGGGTCCGGTCGAATGCGGTAAATATCTCCGGTCCGGGAGGGTAGACGGCAATGCCTTTTTGTTTCTCCTCAAGAAGGAAAGACTTCAATTGACGGAAATAATCGGATGCGAATTCGGGGCGGAGGCTCTCCAGCCAACTCTGCTCGATGCTCGGTTTGATATCCTCCATTCCTTCGAAATTATAGATTAATAGGACTAAAACGCCTTTGAATAACCACTATTGTTGATAACTTACCTGTTTTGGATAATGGGCTGTGCTGTAATTTTACGCTTCTTGCAATTGATAGAATACTGTGCCGCTCAGGTACGTTACTTCAACTAAACAGACCGACAATGAAAAACATCCTTCGGACCGCCTTCTTCCTCGCCTTGCTCACCGTTTGCTTTGCTTCCTGCAAAACCCACGAACGTTGTCCTGCATACGGCAAGGCGGCAACCGAAAAGCCTGCCCGCGGCCACGCCGGTTGACGGCCAATCTGCTTCGATTTTTCAGGCGGTTTCCTTGGAGGCCGCTTTTTTTATTGGTAGTTGAAGATCACCTCCTGCTTCAGATCAGGATGAAGGCTCAAGGCTACCGGACACGCGCGAGCGGCCTGCTCCAGGATGTTTTTTTCTTTTTCGGAAAACGGATGTTTCGGCATATCGAAATCGACCCGGATGGTCGCTACCCTTCGTGGAGCGGCGGCCATGACCTTGGTGATCTTCAATTGCATGCCCTCCAGCGGGATGCCGTGTGTGCGTCCGGCAATTCCCATGATAGTGGCCATGCAACTTCCTAATGAAGCGGCCAGCAGGTCGGTCGGGGAGAAGGCTTCACCTTTTCCTTGGTTGTCGACCGGAGCGTCGGTGATGATGGTGTTGCCCGAAGCGAGATGCAGGGCCGAGGTTCGCAGTTCGCCTAGATAGTCAGTACGGATCGTTTCCATGCCGTAAAGGTAATCCGCAGCTTCGGAAAGGATATCGCTCGGATTCACTAAATTTGTATTAATGAAAAGGATTGCGGCGAAGCTTCTGCTTTCGGTTTTCTTTCTGATCTCTGTCACATCCACCGCGATGGATTCCTTGCGTGTTGACAAGAGTGATGTGAACATCCTTTTCAGGGAAGAGTCTTCCGGTGGTCTCGTGTTGCATTCAAACGGTTTGGGAATCTCCTATCGGCGCGGCAAGCACGTAACCGGTTTTAAGAAAAGGATGCTGGAATTCGATTTCGTATCCATGCGCCACCCCAAACAGTACAAGCAGCCCAATCCTTATTACCCTGATTCCCGCCCTTTTTATTACGGTAAACTCAACTTCGTCTATTTCCTTCGCGGAGGCTATGGGATGCAGCGAGTTCTTTTTTCAAAAGCGGAACGAAGCGGAGTGGAGGTGCGATACAATTACTATGCAGGCGCCGTTCTTGGATTGACCAAGCCGGTTTACTTGGACGTGCTGGTGGACGACCCGTTCGATACCTTGTCGGTCTATAAAGTGATCGACACGCGGCGCTATGATCCGGAAGACCCCGATCAGCAGTCGGTCGAGAGTTTCTACGGCCCCGGTCCCTACTTCAAAGGCTTCGGTGAGATGAAGGTGCATCCGGGCATCTACGGAAAATTCTCTCTCTCCTTTGAGTATTCACCCATTCAAAACAAGATCACTTCGTTGGAGACCGGTATAACGGTGGATTACTTCCCGTCCCCGATCCCCATCATGGCCGTCAACGATCCTCAGGATCTCTTTGTCAATTTCTATATCGCTCTGTATTGGGGCGGCAAGAGATGAGAAACGAACTCTTCAAACGCTTATTCAAGTCGAACACCGATGGCTGCAGATAATGACAATTCCTCCGTGGAGCAACGACCTGCCAAACCGTCGTGGCTGAAAGTGAAACTTCCCATCGGGGAGGAGTACCGGAAGGTTCGTGAAATCGTTTCGGAACACAAACTGCACACTATTTGTCAGAGTGGAAATTGCCCGAACATGGGCGAGTGCTGGGGTGCCGGTACGGCCACTTTCATGATTCTTGGAAATGTCTGCACCCGTTCGTGCGGATTCTGCTCAGTCGCCACCGGTCGACCCGAAGCAGTCGACCCGTTCGAACCGTTGCGCGTGGCCAAGTCCGTCAAGCTGATGGGGGTGAAGCATTGTGTCATCACTTCGGTCGACCGGGATGACCTGAAGGACGGCGGCTCGATGATCTGGGTGGAGACCATCCGGAAGATCCGTGAATACTCGCCTGACACTACGATGGAAACCCTGATTCCCGACTTCCAGGGAAATTGGGAGAACCTCCAACGCGTCATCGACGAGCGCCCGGAGGTGATCTCTCACAACTTGGAGACCGTCCGTCGCCTCACCCGTCAAGTGCGGATTCAGGCCAAGTACGAACGTAGCCTCGAAGTGCTCAAGCGTATTGCAGACGCCGGTGTAAATGCAAAATCCGGAATCATGCTCGGGCTTGGAGAAACGGAAGAGGAGACACTAGAGTCGATGCATGATCTGCGCGAATCGGGAGTGTCGATCCTCACGCTAGGACAATACCTTCAGCCTACCAAGGAACACCTCCCGGTCGTTGAATTCATTCACCCGGACACCTTCGCATACTTCAAGGAGCAGGGACTTTCCATGGGTTTCCGTTTTGTTGAAAGCGGGCCGCTTGTCAGGTCCAGCTATCATGCGGAAAAACATTTCGAGCGCGTTTGATGTTTCTACGGGCACACTCTCCGACCATTATTGATCTGATTTCATGATGAGACCTCGCATCGCCATTAACGGTTTCGGCCGCATAGGTCGCATGACAGCCCGTGTACTACTTCAAAACAATGAAGTGGAACTCGTAGGTATCAACGACCTTGCCGATAATGCCACCCTGGCGCATCTCTTCAAGTACGACTCCGTACAGGGACGTTATGAGGGAACGGTCAGCAGTACGGACACGCATCTGATCATAGACGGCAAGCAGATCCCCTGTACATCGATAAAGGATCCTTCCGCACTCCCTTGGAAATCGCTCGGAGCGGATGTCGTATTGGAATGTACTGGAAAGTTCACGGACAAGGTAGGGGCGGAGCAGCACCGGAAAGCCGGTGCGCGCAAAGTCATTTTATCTGCACCCGCAAAAACCGGTGATCCTGTCCGCACAGTGGTTCTTGGTGTCAATGACGATGCAACGGTCGAGCGTGAAACGGTATTGTCCAATGCCTCTTGTACGACCAACAACGCCGCACCGATGCTCAAGATACTGGACGACAATTGGGGTATCGAATGGGCTTTTGTAACGACTGTTCATGCCTACACAGGTGACCAGAACATACATGATGCGCCGCACAAGGACTTAAGAAGGGCCAGAGCTGCCGCATTATCGATTATTCCGACCACGACGGGTGCTGCCAAGGCGTTGGGAGATGTATTGCCGCACCTGCAGGGTAAACTGGGCGGAGCAGGTGTACGGGTTCCAACTCCCGACGGCTCCATGACCGACATTACCTGTATACTCAAACGGGCTCCGAAGACAGAGGAAGTTAATGCTGCCTTCCGGGCAGCAGCCGAGGGGGCTATGCGGGGAATTCTTGAATATACCGAGGATCCGATTGTTAGTGCGGATGTCGTTGGAAGCCCCTTTTCCTGCATTTTTGACGCGCAATTAACGACAGTCCTGGGTTCGATGGTCAAGGTGGTTGGCTGGTATGATAATGAAATAGGGTACTCCAACCGCTTGGCTGAACTGGCGGT
>JBJOMA010000333.1:0-6377 GCA_046052625.1 Bacteroidota bacterium | reverse complement strand
ACTTTGGAAATACTGCATCCTGCTTGTGCTTCTGTTCCTTGCCGCCGAAGTCCTTTTGATCCGCTACTTCAGAAAACCAACTCCCGCCACATGAACCTGCTGCTACGTTCCGTCCGAATTTCCGCTCCCGGTTCCGCTCACCACGGTACTGTCAAGGATATCCTGATAAAAGACGGACTGATAGCCTCTGTCGGCAATGCCGCTTCTTTGAAATCGGAAGGAGCTACGGTACTTGATGAAAAAGGATTGCAGGTTTCTGCGGGCTGGTTCGACCTTCACGTACAATTCGGAGAGCCCGGCTTTGAACAGCGGGAAGACCTCAAAAGCGGAAGGGCGGCGGCTGCTCAGGGCGGATTCACCGGTGTGCTGAACATGCCTTCCACACATCCTCCGATCCATACCAAGAGCGACGTGGAATTCATCCGCAACAGAACCGGTGACGGAATAGTAGAAGTGATTCCTGCGGGTTGCATTACGGTGAATCGGGAGGGCAAGGAGCTGGCAGAACTCTATGACATGCACCTTTCCGGAGCCCGCGCCTTTACGGACGACCAGCATCCAATCCGGAATGCCGGTGTATTGCTGCGTGCATTACGTTACTGCAAGGACTTCGGCGGAAGGGTGATGGTGTTTGCAGAAGACACGGATCTTTCCGGTAAAGGCCAGATGAACGAAGGTCCGGTCAGCACCCTGCTTGGACTGAAAGGGATTCCCGGTCTTGCAGAAAGTGTGATGATCAGCCGCGACCTGCAGCTGTTGGAATATACCGGAGGTCGCATTCATTTCTCGACGGTTTCGACCGGCCGCTCCGTTGAGCTAATCCGGAATGCGAAAAAGAAAGGGCTGAACGTCACCTCGGATGTCGCCGTTCATCACTTGTCATTGACGGATGATTCGCTAAACGGCTTTGACAGTGTCTACAAGGTGAAACCGCCGTTGCGATCGGAAGAAGACCGTCTTGCATTGATAGACGGTTTGAAGGATGGCACCCTTGACGCTGTCACTACGGATCATCGTCCGCACGACATCGAAGGAAAAATAAAGGAATACGACCTGGCTGAATTCGGAATGAGCGGACTGGAGACAGGCTTTGCAGTGATGAACACGGCCCTGAAAGGTCTGCTGGACAATGACAGAATCGTAGAATTGATTTCCACCCGACCCAGAAAACTTTTGGGACTTGACATTCCACTGATCGAAGAAGGAGCGGTCGCCAATCTGACCATTTTCCATCCGGAAAAAGAATGGACGGTCGCCAAAGAACACTTGCGTTCCCGTTCCGCAAACAATCCGTTCATCGGCCGTTCATTGACAGGCAAACCGGTTGGCGTTGTGAACCGTGGTCAGTTTCAACTGATCTGATACGTTCACTAACGGGTCTTTTTCGCGTATTTCAATTGCAGGAGGTTCATCGCATTGGCCGGAAGCCCATGCACATCCTTAGAGGTGAGGCGGACCACCTGATCGTAATAGAGGACAATCACCGGTGCCTGTTCCATGACCAGCCTATCCATCTTTCTGTAAATGATATTCCGCGCAGCGTCGTCGGCAATCGCTGCAGCCTCATAAAGTGCATCGAATTCCGGGTTTGAAAAATGCGTGTAATTCGGTCCTGCGGGAGCCGAATTAACGGAAAGGAACAAGGAGAGGTAATTTTCCGCATCAGGATAATCGGCGATCCAGGATCCGCGGAAAAAAGTCAGTTTCTGTTCAGCGACCATTTTACGGTGAACAGCCGCCTGATTAACATCGATACGCACACGAAGACCGATTTCCTCCCATTGGCTTTTAATGAATTCGCATAAGTCCATGTAAGTTGCCGTAGTGCTTAGAACGATTTCATCCAATCCTTTTCCATCTGGATGACCGGCCTCCCGCAGGAGTCTTCGTGCTGCTTCCGGATCGTAGCTGTAACCGATGGTTGAATCGGCCATAAAGGAGGGAATACCGGGAGGAACAAATCCGTAGATGCCGGGTGTCGCGCGGTTGTTTCGCAGATAGCGGATCATGGCGACGCGGTCGAAAGAGAGATTCAGAGCCTTACGGATGCGCAGGTCATTCAACGGAGATTGGTGCATCGCCGGCAAGGTGGAATCCACCAGAATGCCGAGGTATTCCGTATTCAGGTAAGGCATTGTTTCCAGCTGGAAATGTCCACGATGACGGGGTTGCAGGTCACCCGCCGGTGTCAGCAGTTCATCCTTGTAGGAAGCATCGATTCCGGAGATGAGGTCCAGGTTACCTTTTAAGAATTCCAAGAAAGCACTCTGTTTGTCGTTGATGAATCCGATTTCAACGGCATCGAGATACGGCAGGTGATCGCCTTGTACGGTCGTCTGGAAGTAATGCGGATTCCGATGGAGTACAAGTTTGACGCCTTCTTTCCAATAAGCCAGCAAGAACGGTCCCGTTCCCGCCGGGTGGGCACGAAAGTCTTTACCATACATCTCGACCACTTCCTTTTGTACGACGGAACAATAGGGCATGGCAAGCAAGGAGAGGAACGGTGGAAAGGGGGCAGTCAGACGGATACGCAGGGTCGAGTCATTCAGCGCGTATATACCGGTCAAGCGACCCGAAGGATCCTTTTCCACCATGTTCATCACCCATGCCCCTGGGGAAGCTACCTCCGGATCGGTCAACCGGTTTAAGGAGTAAACAACATCCCACGCGGTCACCTTACGGGATAACCGAGTCCTCGATAAATCGCTTGCATATTCTATCTTATAACTTTCATTATCAATAAAATATACATCATTTCGTAAAGTGAATTCGTAGGTGTTTTCATCCTTTAAAAGCTTCCATGCGGAAGCGATGCTTGGCCTTATGATGAGCATGGAATCGAGTTCAACCAGCCCGTCATACAGCTGCTGGCAAACCCAGATGTGCGACTGATCCTTTGCAAAGGCCGGATCCAACGAGTAAATACCGGTGGCGTCGTTATAGCGAAAGACCTGTTTATCGGAATTTTTGTTTTCCGAAGAACAACTAAGTATGAGTACAATTACAGCCAGCAGCGTTAACCTTCGAGCCGGGCTGTTCCAGATCCATTTCATCCTGCATCAAAGTTATCGGCTACTCTGCAGCTGAAAGCCCGCCTGAGTATTAATTTTCAACCATTTTCCAAGTCGCCTGATATTATGTTAAATA
Organism: Bacteroidota bacterium; assembly: GCA_046052625.1. Classification (GTDB taxonomy): domain Bacteria; phylum Bacteroidota; class Bacteroidia; order AKYH767-A; family 2013-40CM-41-45; genus Pollutiaquabacter. Next base: position 3,227 of record JBJOMA010000333.1, on the reverse strand, counting down.
GAAAGTCCTGCAAAAAGACCTTGCCGGCATTCACTATCTTCGCGACCTGATGCACACGGCACCAACGGTCGCTTTTCACACACTGGGCTGCAAACTCAATTTTGCGGAGACCTCGACTATCGGTCGTCAGCTAAAAAACGCCGGATTCAACAAGGTCGATTTCGAGTCAGCACCCGACCTCTATGTCATCAACACCTGTTCGGTCACTGAAAATGCCGACAAGGAATGCCGTCAGTTAGTCAGGAAAGCCTTACACCTAAATCCCGACGCCTTCATTGCCGTAATAGGTTGTTATGCCCAGCTGAAACCTGACGAGATCGCAGCCATCGAAGGAGTCGACATCGTCCTTGGCGCAAACGAGAAATTCAACCTGCTTCGTTTCCTGGGCGACTTATCCAAAAGACAGCAGACCACCGTACACTCCTGTGAAATCGGAGAAGTGACCGGCTACAGTTCCTCCTACTCCATCGGAGACCGCACCCGTGCCTTCCTAAAGGTGCAGGACGGTTGCGACTACACCTGTTCCTACTGCACGATACCCGCTGCCCGGGGTGCCAGCCGGAGTGACACCATCGCCGGAGTCCTTGAACGAGCGCGCGAAATCGCCATGGAGGGTGTGCGGGAAATAGTCCTCACCGGCGTCAACATCGGTGATTTCGGTTTACACCCGGAAACCGAGGACAGTCGCAGGACGGAGACTTTCTTAGAGCTCATCCGGGCGTTGGATGAAATCGAAGGCATCGACCGTTTCCGTATCTCCTCCATCGAACCGAACCTGCTTTCGGACGATATCATCGCCTTCGTGGCTCAATCCAAGCGATTCGTCCCTCACTTCCACATCCCTTTGCAATCCGGTTCCGACCGTATCCTGAAACTGATGCGGAGGCGATACAAACGGCAACTATACGCCGACAGGGTCGCACACATCCGTTCTTTGATGCCACACGCATGCATCGGCGTCGACGTGATTGTCGGCTTCCCGACTGAATCCGAGGAGGATTTCATGGAGACGTTCCACTTCCTGCGGGAGCTGGATATCTCCTACCTGCACGTATTTACATACTCGGAGCGCAACGGTACGGATGCACCATCCATGGAAGGCCGCGTGGCTCCGGTGATGCGTAAGCAACGCAACAAACAATTGCGAATCCTGTCCGCCAAGAAGCAGCAATCGTTCTACTCCTCGCATATCGGAGAAGTACGTTCGGTGCTGTTGGAGGCAGCGCACGACAACGGTACCGTCAGCGGTCATACCGACAATTACCTGCGTGTAGCGGTTCCGGGCGATTCCTCCATGACCAACAGTTTGGTCAAGGTCCGCCTTTCACAGCTGAACGAGGAAGGCATCTTCGAGGGGATTGCAGTAGAAGAATTACAAACGGCCGTTATGGCCTAACCTTGCTGAACCATGTATCCGGGAATATCCGACCTTTTCAACGATCTGCTGGGCACACATTCTGAGATCCACTTCCCTCCCACGTTCGGCACGTTGGTCGCCATCTCCTTCCTGTTTGCAGCATGGACGCTTCGGCTCGAGTTGTTGCGACGGGAACGTGCCGGCCTGCTGACCGGAGTGGATGAGAAGGTCTTGAAGGGAGCACCGGCCACTAAGTCCGAGATCTTTTGGAACGGATTGTTCGGTTTCATCGTGGGCACAAAGGTGGGTTTTGCAGTTTTCCATACCGACGAGTTCTTCACTAATCCGCAATCCTCCATCCTTTCCCTGAAAGGTGATTTTATCTCCGGCCTATCGGCAGCCGCCTTCTTCGCCTGGTGGCGTTACCGTGAAGGTGAAAGGCTGCGTCTGCCCCAACCGAAACTGGAAACCGTGAGAGTGAACCCGTCCGACCGCATCGGTGACTTCACAATGATGGCGGCTTTGGGCGGACTTGCCGGAGCAAAGGTGTTTCACGTCCTGGAGTATTGGGACGATTTCATCGCCGACCCTTTCGGCATGCTTTTCAGCGGTTCCGGTCTGACGATGTATGGCGGACTGATCGTCGGTGCAATAGCGGTACTTTCCTATGCGAATCGCCACCGTATCCCTTTGCTGCAGCTTTGCGATGCGGCAGCACCCGGACTCATGCTGGCTTACGGTACCGGTCGCCTCGGCTGCCAGTTATCCGGTGACGGTGACTGGGGCATTGTCAATACGCAGCCGAAGCCGGACTGGTTGGGATTCCTTCCGGACTGGTCCTGGAGCTTTACTTATCCGAACAACGTGGTGAACGAGGGCGTACCGATGGCCGACTGTGCCGGAAAATTCTGCAACGAACTTCCGCAAGGCGTATTTCCCACTCCCCTATACGAAGCCGTAGCCTGCATCCTGCTGTTTTTCGTCTTGTGGTCGATGCGTAAATCGATCAAGGTGCCCGGAAGAATGTTTTCCGCTTATCTGCTTTTCAACGGAATCGAACGTTTCTTCATCGAGCTCATCCGGGTGAATTCTAAGTATCAGTTGGGAGGACTTGCATTCACGCAGGCACAGCTGATTTCCGTCCTGCTTATGATCCTTGGAATCGCCGGGTGGTACAAATTCAGGAATCGCCCGCTATCAGCATGAACCTTTCTGCACTTTGTGAGGAAGTTATCCGACTGACCGCTTCCGTCGGATCCTTCATTCTGAAAGAGCGAAATCGTTTCAGCAACGACGCCGTCCAAATGAAGGGTCACAACGACCTGGTGTCGTATGTCGATAAAGAATCTGAGCGCAGGATCGTTGATCGTTTGTATGAGCTTTTGCCCGAGGCAGGATTCATCACGGAGGAAGGCACTTCCTTTTCGGACCGGGAGCAATACCGATGGATCATCGATCCCTTGGACGGCACCACCAATTTCATTCACGGAGTACCGGTGTTTTGCATCAGCATTGCCTTGTACGACCGGGAGGAACCGGTACTGGGAGTCATCCATGAACTGAACCTGGATGAATGTTTCAGCGGCTGGAAAGGCGGCGGTGCCTTTCTGAACGGCCGTCCGATCCGAGTATCTGATACAACTGCCCTGTCATCATCCTTGCTGGCGACAGGTTTCCCTTACCACGACTATGACCGTATGAAACCTTATATGGAGGTTTTCGACCACTGTATGCGTTACACGCGCGGTCTAAGACGATTGGGAAGTGCGGCCGCGGACCTTGCCTACGTCGCTGCCGGACGGTTCGACGCATTTTATGAATACGGTTTGAATCCGTGGGACGTCGCTGCCGGCGTGCTGTTGGTCCGGGA
>JBJOMA010000332.1:0-2830 GCA_046052625.1 Bacteroidota bacterium | reverse complement strand
ATTCATCTCCTATAGCAACGGTCAAGTATATCCTTATGGCATCCATATCTTGAACGACGGCGGGCGATTTTATTCTTTCAATTCGACCGCAATCGGGACACTGAACATCCACGAACTGGGTACACGGCTTTCATCACCAACCATCACCTTCAAAGGTTCCTTCCCCCTCAACAGCGGTACCATTTCGGGCATAGATCTCATCAAAAAAGGGTCTTCTTGGTTCGGGTTTGGCCCTGTAGAGTCATTAAATATCCTTAATACGCTCACCTTCCGTGATACGTGTTCCGCGACACCAGCTTCAGACACCACTACCGGAGGTGCAACCGTCACTTATTCAGCAGCGGGTAATTACCTCGCTTCGCTTTCCTTCACCGACTCAGCCGGAAATACCGGTTTTGCTTCACTTCCGGTTCAGGTAAATCCATTGCCGGAAGTCGCTTCAACTATCACCGGCAGCTGTTTCGGCGATTCCTTTTCATTCAGTGACCTGTCAACGTTGTCTTCCGGAAGTCTGGCGGGAACCGTCTGGTCATACGGAGACGGAGACAGCGCACTCACAGCTACCGCCGTACATGTTTATCCGGACACAGGCTTATTCGACGTGCGGATGATTTCATTTACTGCAGCCGGTTGTTCAGCCGCTTTGGACACACAAATTTACGTAGCTCCGATACCCGTGGCATCCTTCTCGGTGAATGGCGCGTGCTCAGAGAGCCGGCTGCCGATCAGCGACCTTTCCACCGTTGCCACGGGATCGCTTGTCGACTGGCGTTGGGAATTCGGAAACGGGGACACCCTTAGCGGATATTCGCCCGATTATTCATACCCTGCAGGAGGAAGTTATCAGATCGCACTGACCGTGACCAGTGATGCGGGTTGCACGGACCGGGATACAATGTCCGTTAACATCGCCGAACGTCCTGACGGACGCTTCAGCAGTTCGAACACCTGTGTGAACCAGCCGGTTCAATTCATCGACCTTTCCGGCAGCAGCAGTTCTGTAATCACCGATCGTCTGTGGTCGTTCGGAGACGGAGATACCAGCAGCGCCGTGAATCCGACTCATATCTACCCTTCGATTGCCGGCAACTACCCGCTTCAGCTGGTCGTGACTGCAGCCAACGGATGCACGGACACAGTGTTTCAGGACCTGCGCATCTCCAATCCACCGACAGTTTCATTCACCGTTTCCTCGACCAGCATCTGCGAACGTAATGATGTGCTTTTTACGGACCTGTCGACTGTCGCAGGCGATACGGTCGCCGCCTGGTACTGGGACTTCGGTGACGGCCGGACATCCACCTTAGAATCACCTGTACACCGTTACGATACCGCCGGAACATATACGGTGACGCTGATTGCGTATTCTCCGACCAACTGTCCGGGTGTCCCTTATCAGACAAACGTCACCGTATTGGAAAGCCCGGTAGCCGGCTTCTCGACCGGAAATACCTGTCTGGGAACACCGGTGACTTTCACCGACACTTCCCTCCTTCCGATCGGTGCATCATTGGGCAGCATCCGGTGGGATTTCGGAAACGGCGATACTTCAACCGCACTTCAACCGTCCATAACTTATTCCGTATCCGGAGTATACGTCGTTACGCAAACGACTGTGACGACCGACGGCTGTACGGATACGGATACATTCAGCTTACGGGTGTATGAACCTCCCGCCGCCTCCTTCTCCAATGGTCTGCCCTGCAGCGGACAGCCAGTACAATTCAGTAATACCTCTACCACCGATAGTTGGTCCTCGATAGCCACATCTTCCTGGGACTTCGGTGATCCGGCAAGCGGATCGGCAAACAATTCATCGGTTGATGATCCGTCGCACGTGTTCAGCGGGACGTCCACTTACACCGTCCAACTGATCGTTACCAGCAACCGCGGCTGTAGCGACACTGTAGCGCGTACAATATCGCCGCTGCCGATTGCACCGGCCACCTTCTCTTATTCTCCTACCTGTTTCGGCGACCTGATGGAGTTCTTCAATCCAGGCTCTTCGCTGGACAGCATGTACTCCTGGCAATTCGGTGACAACCAGACCAGTTTCCTTCCTGAGCCGGCACATTTTTATTCACTACCCGGGACCTATACTGTGACATTGAGCGTCATAGCGGTATCCGGTTGCGTGTCTACCGCTACCCGGCCTGTAACGGTAAGCCCGGTGCCTGTTGCGGCGTTCAGCGTCGGCACTGCTTGTATCGGATCACCGCTAGTGCTCACGGACCAGACGCAATTATCCAGCGGATCCATCGTAAACCGAAACTGGTGGGCAGAGGGACAAGGAATCATCGGCACAGGCACTGTTGCTCAAGTGACTTATCCCGACACAGGTCAGTACCTCATCCGGTTGACGGTCACTTCCGATATCGGATGTACCGACAGCATCAGTCAGGACGTGACGGTCCATCCATTGCCGTTCGCGTCTTTTTCCTTTGATCCGCAGTTCGGCAATCCTCCTCTATCCGTCGATTTCGACAACCTTTCTACTGGCGCCTCCACCTATTCATGGGATTTCGGTGACGGATCAAGTATGAACACGGCTGAGCCTTCGCATGTTTTCCAAGACTCCGGCCTGTATTCGATCCGTTTAGTTGCTAAAAGCACGTTCGGCTGTGTAGACACGGTGGAGAAATCCATCTACGTCGTGCGACCGGTCTTGGACATCGCTGTTACCGGCGACTCTTCCTTCCGGACCGGTAATTATTTCCATATCGTCGCCCGACTTTCGAATCTCGGTACCCGTGACATCGACCGGGTTACCATCGAAGCCCAGCTGGAGGACGGAAGTGTGATCAGGGAGAAATTAGTTCGGCTGATACCA
>JBJOMA010000331.1:0-8011 GCA_046052625.1 Bacteroidota bacterium | reverse complement strand
CCAGGCCCTTTGCGAGATGATCGCCTCTCTCAAAGATGAGAACCAGCACATCACCATTCCGGGCTTCTATGATGCAGTCGCGGAACTGAGCGAAGCGGAACGCGCAGAAATGGCCCGGACGCCTTTCAGTCTGGATGAGTACAAGAAAGACCTGGACGTTGCGGAAGTCCGCGGAGAAAAAGGCTACACTACGCTCGAACGTACCGGCGTCCGTCCCACACTCGAACTGAACGGCATCTGGGGCGGTTACATCGGAGAAGGCGCCAAGACGGTTCTTCCATCGAAAGCTTTTGCGAAAATATCCATGCGACTGGTACCGAACCAAGTGAGCGATACGATCACGAAACTGTTCAGCAACCACTTCAACAGGATCGCTCCTCCGGGCATCCGCGTGGAAGTGCGGCCGCATCACGGCGGGGAACCGGTGGTTACGCCCACAGATTCGGTGGCATTCAAAGCCGCCAGCATGGCCATGGAAAAGACGTTCGGAAAGAAGCCGATTCCGACCCGTGGCGGTGGCAGCATACCAATCGTCGCTCTCTTCGAGAAGGAGCTCGGATTGAAATCAGTACTGATGGGATTCGGGCTCGACAGCGACCTGATACATTCACCGAATGAACATTACGGAATATTCAATTTCATGAAAGGGATTGAAACGATTCCGCACTTCTATCGGAACTTTGCAGAGCTTCAAAGCAACTGATCGAAAGCCCCGGATTTCTCCGGGGCTTTTTTCATTTACGACCGCTAATGAGATAGACGCCGGACAGAACGAGTGCAAGTCCGGCAAGGTGCAGCCATCCGATTTGTTCCCCGAATACGCTTCCCCAAAAGGCAGCCACCACCGGAATCAGGTAGGTCACAGAAGAGGCTACCAATGCCCCTGAAAGCTGTATCAACCGGTTGAACAGAACAGTCGATATAGCAGTACCGACAACTCCAAGCACGAATACCGATAGCAACGCGGTGACCGACGCACTGCTTCCGTCACCGGGAAAAATCCTCAGGGGAAAATCAGTACCGGCACCCTGCATACCCTGAAGTGTCCGCTCGACAAAATCCGTGCTGAACAAGTAGGTCCCCATCGGAACTCCGATAAAAAGCAAGGCGAACGAGGTGATGGTCAGGGGATGTAATCCGGCGAGCTTATGACGCAGGACATTCACGCTGATTGCATAGCAGACCGTCGCAGCGACCACGTAGGCAGGAAAGACCGCGGAAGTAGCATGGACATTACCATTACCCGCAAGAATCAGCAATACGGCTCCGCTGAAACCAACGATGAGTCCGGAAATGCCGCTCTTGCTGACGGGAGTACCGAAAACGAGGGCGCCCAGCAACAGGGTGAAAATGGGCGTCAGCGAATTGATCATGCCGGCCAGTGAACTCGAAATGCCGGTTTGTGCAAGCGGAAATAGAATGGAAGGAATTGCATTCCCGAACATTCCTGAAACAAGCAGGTACTTCCATTGCCAGGGCTTGACAGACCGGAAGCCCTTAAAAAGGAACGGGATCATGATCAGTGCAGCACAGCACATCCGCAGACAACCGATCTGCACCGGGGTATAGGTGGTCAGTCCGATGCGCATGAGCATGAAGGAGCTGCCCCAGATGAGCGCAAGCGATCCCAATAAAAGGTAAGCAGGACGGGATGATTGAATTTTAGAGCCGATCATGCTGAATGCCGGGTTACTTCTTCCGTTTCTTTTCGTGAAAGGCGCCTCGGAAGTCGGGATCCTCCTTCTTCCGCTGGGCATCGATCTCACGCAGCTGATCCTGCCGCTCCTGGAAGGGTGTTTCGGAAACCTCCACGTCCTCCGGCATCGGGATCACCGGGATTTTCTCACCGATCAGTTTCTCGATCTTTCCCAAATGGTATTCATCCTGCGGCGAACAGAAGGTCACCGATGCGCCGGTATTGAAGATCCTTCCGGTACGACCGATTCGATGGATGTAGTCTTCGTAAACCAACGGAACATCAAAATTGACGACCAGCTTGACATCCGGGATATCGATGCCCCTTGCGGCCACATCGGTCGTCACCAAGAAACGGACATTCTCCTCACGGAAGGAACGGATAGCATTCATCCGTGTAGCCTGCGCTTTGTTGCCGTGTATCACTTTTACGTATTCCTCTCCGAATTTCCTGCCCAGGAACTTCGCCACATCGGATGCAGCATCCTTCGTCTTGCAAAACAGAATGGTCTTGGTGGAGACGGAGCCCAACAGGTGTTCAAGCAACCGGATCTTCGTCTTGATGTTAGGAACGAAGTAGACTTCCTGCGAAACCGTCTTGGCTGTCCGCACCTCCGGTTCGATGCGGATCTCGGTTGGTCCGACCAGGAAGTCCTCGGCGATACGCTTTACGCGGTTGCTCCAAGTGGCGGTGAACAACAGATTCTGCCGCTTTCGGGAAACGACTTCCAATATGCGGTTGATCTGGGGTTTGAATCCCATGTCCAGTAAACGCTCCGCTTCATCCATCACGAATACCTCGATCTTCTTCAGGGTAATGTGGCCCGCCAGATAGATATCCATCAGACGACCGGGAGTGGCAACGAGGATATCAGCGCCTTTTTCGATGGTCTCGATCTGGGTTTTCGGACCGACACCGCCGTATAGGCCTACTGTGCGCAGGTCAGTATACTTTCCCAACAGGGCGATCTGCTCCTGGACTTGAACGACCAACTCACGGGTCGGCACCAGTATGAGCGCACGAGGATCGTGACCTTGGGCGTATTTGATTTTCATGAGCAAGGGCAGCAGATATGCGGCGGTCTTACCGGTTCCTGTTTGCGCCACACCCAAAACATCCTGCCCACCCAACACGACCGGTATAGCCTTGGCCTGCACCGGTGTCGGGGTGACATACCCGGCCTCAGCGATCGCGTTAAGCAGCTGCTTGTTGAGCCTGAACTGGTCGAACCGTTGAATATCGCTCATGAGTCTATCTGCAGACAAAGATACCTTGAAATGATACAGGGCGACTGCAGGATTGTCTTAAAAAAAGAACGCCCTTCCGTTTGGAAAGGCGCTCCTGTGTGTCGCATTAATGGATATTACCAGATCTTGGCACGAAGCGTGTCGGGACGGAACAATTTGTCGCCCTCTTTCACTCCGAATGCGGAGTAGAATGCCGGAACATTGCTAAGGGTTCCGTTGACGCGGTATTCGGCCGGAGAATGCGGATCCGTGATGATGCGCTGAGCAGCAGCCTCCGGACGGATGCTTCCGGCCCACACCGTGGCAAAGCCGATGAAGAAACGCTGATCGGACGTCAGGCCGTCGATTTTCTTGTCGCTCTTGCCCTGCTCGGTCCGCTTGAAGGCTTCGTAGGCGATGCTGATTCCACCCAGATCGGCGATGTTCTCGCCGAGGGTCAGCTCACCGTTCACATGCAACGTGTCCAAGACGGTGAACCCGTTGAACTGATCAACGATCAGCTTCGCTTTCGACATGAACTTAGCGGAATCTTCCGGCAGCCACCACTTGGAGAGGTTGCCTTTCGCGTCGAAGTTACGTCCCTCGTCGTCGAAACCATGGGTGATCTCGTGACCGATGACGGCACCGATACCACCGTAATTCACTGCATCGTCGGCCTTCGCATTGAAGAAAGGCGGCTGCAAGATTCCGGCCGGGAAAACGATCTCATTCATAGAAGGATTATAATAGGCATTGACCGTGGGCGGAGTCATTCCCCACTCAGTACGGTCGACCGGCTGTCCGATCTTGTTCATGGCGAAATCATTGAGCCACAAAGATGCGTTCACGACATTCTGGAAATAGTTGTCGCGGGCGATTTCCAACCCTTTGTAATCTTTCCACTTGTCCGGATAGCCGATCTTCCGCATGATGGAGTGGAGCTTATCCAACGCCTTCTGCTTGGTCGCGTCACTCATCCAGTCCAGCTGCTTTATACGCTCGTCATAAACTGCGATCAGGTTGCTGACCAGCTCATCGGCTTTCTTTTTCGCATCAGGGGGGAAGTACTTTGCCACATACATCTGACCCATTGCATCTCCGAGGAGTCCGTCGGTCATGTCGACCACACGCTTCCAACGGGGCTGCATCTGCTTCTGACCGTTTAATACCTGGCTATAGAAACGGAACGCTTCCATTTCCATCGCATAGGTGGTAAGGTTATCGGCGTAGTGCAAAAGGTGCCAGTGGAGATAGGTCTTCCAGTCGGAGACTCCCGCAGTAGAGAGCTGCTTCTCCATCGCCTTCAGGAATTCCGGCTGACCGAGCACGAGGTAATCGTATCGCTTTGGCACACCCATGCCTTCCAGCATGTCTGCCCATTTCAGGGAAGGAGTCAGTGAATCCAGCCCGGCGATCGTCACTTTATTGTAGGTCTTGAACGGATCACGCAGCTCCACCCGTGTCATGGAAGCCTTGGCCAGTTCGGTCTCGATGCGCATGACGACAGCCGCATTGGCAGCGGCTGTCTTGGCATCCGTGCCGGAAAGTGTGAACATCGCCGTAACGTGCTTGAGGAATTCCTCACGGATCATTTTGGAACGTGCATCGTCTTTCAGGTAGTAATCACGATCAGGAAGCGAGATCCCACCCTGATAAATCTGAGGCACGACCACTTCTGAGTTCTTCGGATCCTGGCCGGGATAAAATCCGAACAGCGGACCTGCGCCGTAGGATTGCATCCGTGCGACCATTGACAAGACGCCTTTGATGTCTTTGATGGCATCAATGGCCTGCTGTTCCGGGCGGATCGGCGCAAGACCGGTCTTTTCAATGGCGACCGTATCCATGGCTGACTGCCAGAAGTCACCCACCAGCTGATCGGGGCTTCCCTTAGCTGCGGATTTATTGGCAGCCGCCGCTTCTGCCAGCTCACGCATATAGGTCTTGTTGTTGTCACGGAGGATATTGAAGGTTCCCCAGCGGACCTGATCATCCGGAATCGGATTGGACTTTATCCAACCGCCATTGGCAAAACTGAAGAAATCGTCGGTCGGATTGGAGGTGCTGTCGAAATTGGCAGTTTCAATACCGATCCCTTTGTTGGCTGAACTGTTCATGCAGCCGGAATTACTCGAGCCGACTGCAATCAAGGTTGCAACGGTCAAGACGGACATCAATTGTTTCATTGTCAGTAGTATGAATTTGGAGGACATAAATGTAAGTAAATAGTGGCCACCCCCTCCAACAAGACATGATTCGGAGCAAAATTTGGCAAATGGATTTCCGGAAGTAGCTTTGTGCCATGTTCAGCGGTTGCCGGTACGCACGCCCTTTCCTTCTGATTGCACCTTTAATCATGCTCCTTTCATCCTGTGAGAACGATCTGGAGAAAGTCCGTTTCTACGAAAGGGGTGGCAAGAGTCCGGTGGAAACGGCGGTGAATATCAAGATTCTATATAGCGACTCGGCCCATGTGAAGGTGGAGATTACGGCTCCTAAGCTGGACCGTTACGAGGCGGAACGCCCCTATACGGAAATGCCAAAGGGGGTTACAGCCATCTTCTATGACCGCGCCATGAATGTAAGCAGTCGGCTGAAGGCCGATTACGGCATCCGTTACGACCATGAAATGCGCATGGAAGCACGTAAAAACGTCGTTATCATCAATGAACGCGGGGAACAGCTGAATACAGAGCACCTGATCTGGGACGAACGGGCGAAAAAGTTGCTGAGCGACGGTTTTGTGAAAATTACTACTGCCGATGAGGTGATTTACGGCAACGGATTCGAGGCCGATCAGGATTTCAGCCAATATCGTATCTTTAACATCAAAGGAATCATCTCCGTCAACGCCGAACAGCATGCTAAGGATTCTTGAAATGGCCTGGCTCTTCATCGCCCTTATCAGTTGCGCCATCTCCGGCTACCAATATTTCGCGGAAGGTTGGGTTTCGGCGGTATGGATGCTGGGAATCTCGGTTATCTCATTTGTGATGTATACCATCCGGCGCAAACAGCGCATCTCCTACGAATCGGCCGAATACGACCAATCAGAATGAACCGACTGTACGATCGAATGAGCGGGCATCTGCTGACCCGGTTCCTCTATTTTTTCATCATCCATTTCGCCTTCTGGTTTCTGGTATTCGAAGTGCTATACCTCATATGGCCCGACGATTTCCCGCAGGCGTTGCTCCGCAACATGACATTGGCAGCGCTGTTGGGTACGATCAACACAATCTTATTGCACGGCGTCCGGATCCTCTCGGGCGAAAAAGGGAAAAACCAGCCGACCAACCAACGACCTGACTGATCATGCCGGAGACCCTAAGTACCGAATCCACGCTTTTTTTCATTCTCCTGACCATGTTGTGCAGCGCTTTCGCCGCCGGTAGCGAAATCGCCTTCCTCTCCTCCAACAAACTGCGCATCGAACTGGAAAGAAGTCAGGGTGTTTTCTCCGCCCGACTGATCTGGCCGTTCGTCAAATCTCCTTCCGGATTCATTGCAACCATGCTCATCGCGAACAACGTCGCACTGGTCATCTATGGTATCCTCATGACCGAGCATCTGCTGACTCCCCACGTGGTAAAGTCCTGGCTGCCGATGAGCCTGGGGTCCGGCGGACTGGTCAACATCATCCAGACCATCATCAGTACGATGATCATTCTGGTAGCGGCCGAATTCATTCCGAAAGCCATCTTCCGCATCAATCCGAACGGTATCCTGCGTTTCCTCGCGGTACCGATACGTGCTGTGTATTACCTGCTTTATCCGATCACATGGGTGACACTCGGACTGAGCCGGTTTTTCATGCGGACCGTTTTCCGGTTCGACTTGCAAGAGGAGAAACCGGTATTCGGCCGGGTTGACCTTGATTTGTATATCCGGGAGCTGACCAACAAGAATCCGCAAGTGGAAGAACTCGACACCGAGATCCGGATCTTCCAGAATGCGCTTGACTTCAAAGACGTGAAGGTCCGTGAATGCATGGTGCCTCGCAATGAGATCGTGGCGATCGAGGTCACGGACGATGTCGCCGACCTGCATAAACTGTTCGTGGAAACTAAGCTTTCCAAGATACTGGTGTACCGCGAATCCATCGACAATATCATCGGTTTCGTGCACTCCTCTGAAATGTTCCGCAAACCTTCGAGCATCGGAGAGGTGATGCTGCCGGTGAACATCGTTCCGGAAGCCATGAGCGCGAACGAGCTGCTTAAACAATTCACCAAACTCCACCGCAGTGTAGCGGTCGTAGTGGATGAGTTCGGTGGCACCTCCGGCATGGCCACCCTCGAGGATATCATGGAAGAAATCTTCGGAGATATCCAGGATGAACACGACGTTCCGGAAGAAGTGGAAAAAAAGCTCGGCGACAATGAATACCTGCTGTCAGGCCGGCTGGAAATCGACTACCTGAACCAGAAATACGGGCTGGAACTGCCTGAGCATGAAGCATATGAGACGCTCGGCGGATTCATCCTGCACCATCACGAAAACGTCCCGGACCCCGGCGAGGAGGTAATCATCCCGCCGTTCACGATTATAGCCGTTAAGGTGAAAAGCACCCGAATCGAGCAGGTGAAACTGGTCATCGACCGAGAGTCATAAATGGCTTCCGGAGGAAAACCCTGAATCAGAATTTTCGTATATTCGCACTCCTTGTTTTGGGGCAAAAAGACACATTTCAGGGTTAATTAGCTGTTTTCCAGTTGATTACAAGTTCCCCGAGCGTGTTTTCAGCCTTTATTGTCTAACTTAATCAAAAAACGACCAACTATGGCCGTAATCGGAAGAATCCGTAAACGCGTGGGACTGCTCATCGGTTTTGTCGGTGTATCCATGCTCCTTTTCATTCTCGGCGACCTCGTCTCTTCGAACACCGGGTTGATGAACAGCAACAGTGATGTGATCGGTAAAATCGCAGGCGAGAAGATCCGTTACCCGGAATTTGAAAAGCGTGTCGACCAACTGACCGAGAATTACAAATTGAACACCAAGACGGAGACCGTCGACCAGAACACCACGGACATGCTGCGCGACCAGGCGTGGAACATGTATGTGAACGAAAACACCCTCGGCATTG
>JBJOMA010000330.1:0-6338 GCA_046052625.1 Bacteroidota bacterium | reverse complement strand
CCGTATGGACATTGAACGGTCGTTGAAACGTTCCGGATTCAATGTAGACGTCCACTTCGCCGGAGATGCTGACAGCGGTATCAGGAAGGCCACGGAAAACATCTACGACTGTATCTTCCTGGACCACCACCTTCCCGGCGGAACAGGTCTGGATGTCCTTCGGGAAATCCGGAACACCGGTTTGAAAACGCCCATCATCGTGATGACTACGCACGGCAGCCTGAACAACGCCGTGGACGCGATGAAATGCGGCGCGACGGATTATCTTATCAAGTCCATGCTGACCCCGGAAGGGATGGCACAAAGCCTGTTGCACGTCCTGCGCTTGCGCGAAAAGGAGCGTATCCAGGAAGAATTGACGCGAAAACTCCGGGACACCCAACAGCAGTTGGATACGGTCATCGCTAATTCTCCCATCGTGCTTTTCGCACTGGACCAGAGCGGCCACTTCACGCTCTTTGACGGACAAGGAACCGGTCAACTAGGTATGAAAGGAGCGGAAATGATCGGACGGCATATTTCCGAAATGGAGGAAGCCATACCCGGCGTACCGGAACTGTACAGGGCCGGAATGGCCGGCGGCTCCGACCGCAGGATCGTACGTTCCGGCAGCAACCATTTCGAAATCTCCTATTCTCCTATACGCGATGAGGCAGGAAATGTGAATGGAGTGATCGGTATCGCGACCGATGTGACGGACCTGATGCTGGCCAAGGAGATCGCCGAAGATGCGGCGAAGCTGAAACAGGAATTCATCGCGAACATGAGCCATGAGATCCGTACTCCTATGAACGGAATAATCGGACTTACCAATATCCTCTTGGATACGCCTTTGAATGCAGAACAGAAAAACTACCTGGCCTGTATCAAGAACTGTTCCCGCAACTTGTTGGTCATAATCAACGATGTACTCGATTTCTCGAAAGTCGAATTGGGTAAGATGTCGTTCGAGAACGTACCCTTCCGCCTCTCGGAGGTGTGTAATCAGTCGGTCGAGCTTTTCCGTAACAAAGCCGCGGAGAAGTCGCTCAGGATGCTGGTAAAGATCGATCCGGAACTTTCTGAACGGATCAGCGGCGATCCTACCCGCCTGACACAAATCCTCAACAACCTGCTCAATAACGCCATCAAATTCACAGAGGATGGCAGCGTAGCGCTGATCGTACGCAACAAGTCGCGCATGGAGCGACAGCAAACCATTCTCTTTGAAGTGTATGATACAGGTATCGGGATCCCCCGACAGAGTATAGACAAGATTTTCGAGAGCTTCCAGCAAGCCTCCTGTGAAACGACACGTAAGTACGGTGGCACCGGTCTCGGCCTGAGCATCGTTAAAAGGCTTATCGAATTGCAGGGCGGACAGATACGCGTGAACAGCGAGCCGGGAAAAGGAAGCTGTTTCGCTTTCGAACTCACGTTTGACGTACTCGACAATGAGCCGTTGCAGCCGATTATTCCTCAGGAACGTGAATCTATCAGTATCAAAGGATTGAAAATACTATTGACTGAAGACAATCCGGTGAATCAGATGATCGCTCGGAAACTATTGATCGGCTGGGGCGCACACGTAGTGACAGCGGACAACGGCAAAGAGGCATTGCAGCAATTGGAGCAAGAATCGTTCGACATCGTTCTGATGGACATACAGATGCCGGAAATGAACGGGTATGAGGCCGCTATCGCCATTCGTAACCATGCGACAGATCGCTTGCGCACCGTTCCCATCATGGCCATGACGGCGCATGCTACACAGGCTGAAAAGGACCGCTGTTTTTCAAGTGGGATCGATGACTATATCAGCAAGCCGTTTGATCCGGAACAACTGAAAAACCAGATCGGTCTGTTGGCTAACCGGAAGCAGGAAGAGTCATTGGAGCCAAGGAGGGAGAATCTTCAAAACATAGAACCGGAAATAATTCCCATTTCCGGAATGGTGTTGGATAGTTCTAAGCTAAACGCAAAAACAGTACAGAAAACGACCTCAGAAATGAAGGGTCGGGAGCTGACAGCGTCGGCTGCAGAAAAGATCGATATCAGCTATATCCGGCAGATCTCAGGAGGCAGCAATGAATTCGTAGTCGAAATGATCGAATTATTCCTGTCCCGAACACAGGACGCATTGGATGCGTTGGCCGAAGAATTGAAAAAGGAGAACTGGAAGGAGGTACGCCAGATCGCGCACCGTATAAAACCTACATTCCGCTATGTAGGAAGCAATCCGATCCAGCAGGAGTTGGCGAAGGTAGAGCAACTTACACTGCGCAAGCCGGACGAGCCTGAAGAGGTCCGCACGATGATTGCAAACATCCAGGAACTCAGCCGAAAAGTGTTCATTCAATTGGAATCAGAGCTGGCAACCCTACGGTAAAATCTCTTACATTGGAGTTCACAACGCCATATGCCGAAAAAGATCCTGATCTGCGAAGACGACGAGATGGTCCTGAAGATGGTCGAGTTCCGGCTTCTCAAGGAAGGATACGAAGTACATCCGGCGGCCGATGGAAAGGAGTCCCTTGTAAAGATCCAATCGGTACAGCCGGACCTGATCATCACCGATATCATGATGCCCTATATCACCGGACTCGAGATCGTGCATCGCATACGTAAAGAATTCCAACTTAAAACACCCATCATCATCGTTTCATCGATCGGACTTGAAAAAACCGTACTGGAAGCGTTCCAATTAGGAGCAGACGATTTCATCACGAAACCCTTCAGCCCTAATGAGCTGTCCGTGCGGGTAAGCAAACTACTCATGAAACATCAGACTACATGATTTCCAAACAAGAGTCAACCGTACCGGTGATTCCCGGAACTACCAGCGGCTGCTCAGACAAGTGAATTGAATTGAAGATTTATACCAGATACATTTCGGCCGTCGCGCTCTGCTACTTCTTACTGCTTGCATTTCATTCAAATGGTCAGGTCCGCGGCAGGGATACGGTCATTGTCATCGGCGACCGTACCGACATCGATGCACTGTTCAGACAGGCGCGCACCATGGGCGGATCGGACAACAATGATCAGGCCCGACGTATTTGTCAGAAGATCCTGGAAAAAAAACCTGACTATTACGAAGTAAGAACTTATCTGGGCAGGACGTATGCATGGGAAAAAGATTATGACAATGCCCGCACGGAACTGGGCAGAGTGTTGATAGAAAAAGAAAACGACCTGGACGCCCTTTCGGCACTCATCGATGTGGAAACATGGTCGGGCAACTATGACGTTGCCATGGACTACCTGAAACTTGCGCTGACGATACATCCTACCAATGAAGACCTGCTGATCAAGCGGGCGAAAATCCAGATACGTCAGGAGAATAAGGAAAATGCAGCGCTCACCCTTCGACGGGTCCTGGACTTGAATCCGGGTAATAAGACGGCGCTAAACATGATGGTGTCGCTCGAATCAGAGCGGCTGAACAACTCATTTCAGATCGAATACAACTCCGATTTCTACGACAAGGAACTCAAGCCTCAGCAAGCCATATCAGGTCAATTAGGCCGCTCGTTCCGGTTCGGCTCCGTGATCATGCGGGGTAACGCGGCCAATCGGTTCGGCTATCAAGGATTACAATACGAAATCGAAAGTTACCTGCACTTCACGAAGACCAGTTATGCGGATATCATCATCGGATCTTCCCAGTCCCGCATTTTTCCTGAACAGAACTACGTGGCGGAAATCTACCAGAAGATGCCGCTCGGCTTCGAACTCTCCGGAGGACTTCGGCATCTGAAATTCACACAGGGCACGAATATCTATACGATGAGCGTGGGTAACTATTTCAGCAATTACTGGGGATGTTTACGCATGTTCTTCTCTCCCCGGACGCGTAATACTGTATCTGATGCCTCCTTCGTTCAGAATTCCTCCCAGACCTACATCTTACGCCTTCGCCGTTACATATCTGATGCAGACCATTTCATCGGAATCAGGATGGTGTACGGAGAATCACCGGACGATCGCCGACTTATCAGCCAGA
This sequence comes from Bacteroidota bacterium, assembly GCA_046052625.1. Taxonomy (GTDB): domain Bacteria; phylum Bacteroidota; class Bacteroidia; order AKYH767-A; family 2013-40CM-41-45; genus Pollutiaquabacter. Next base: position 2,353 of record JBJOMA010000330.1, on the reverse strand, counting down.
ATCCCACTCTTGTCAAGCTGACCACATGGCAAGCGGGAGCGGAAATACAGCTACGCGCTTTCGGAAAGTATTTCATCCAGGGAGATGTCAACTATGCCAACCAGGAAGTACGGACTGACGTAATCCGTCAGCGACTGACCTTAGGCGTCCAACTGAAAACGAATTTCTGACAATGTCTTTCCATCTTCCGATACGCCTGCTTCTTATTTTTTCCACTGTAGCGATATTCAACGCATCCGCTCAGAATAATACAGATGCTACTTCTGAAAAGAAGAGCGATAAGAAGGTGGACTTCGGGAAAGCCTTCTTCGCGAAAGACTCCATTCACTCCATCCGTCTCCTGTTCCCGCAATGCAACTACTGGGATTCGCTCGCCTATTACAAGAAACGTGGCGACTCACTGGAGACACCGACCTACATGATGGCCACGGTAACCGTGGACGGAAAGACCCTGAACGCCTGCGGCGTCCGGTTCAAAGGTGAATCGTCCTACCAATTCTATCCGGGAAAGAAAAAACCTTTCCGTATAAAATTCGACAAATACATCAAGGGGCAGCATTTCCAGGGATTACGGGAAATCAACCTCAACAACAACTTCAAGGATCCGACCATGATGCGCGAGAAGATCTATCTCGACATAATGAAAAAACATGGCCTGCCCGCTCCTCGCTGTACTTACGCGAAAGTCTACCTGAACGACAAGTATCTCGGCTTGTATCTGCTGACCGAAAACATCGACGACATATTCCTCCAGACACAGTTCGGCGATATCCGCGGAAACCTGTACCAAGGCGAGCCGGTGGCAACGCTCGCCTACCTCGGAAATGACTACAAGAAATACGAGAAAAGGTATATCCTTCGTAACAACCGTAAGCAGAATGAATGGACAGATCTGATCCGTATCATCCGCATATTCAACGATTCCACCCTTTCCGACGACGAGTACGTACGTAAACTGGATGCGAATTTCGATGTAAACAAGTGCCTGAAGGCATGGGCCATCAACAATGTGCTTGGCAACATCGACGCCTATAACATGTTCTATCCGCACAACTTCTTCCTGTTCCACGACAGCCTTACCATGAAGTGGCATTGGATCACACTGGACGGCAACTATTCGTTTGCCGCCTGGAATCCGATGTTGAATTTCCCGCAACTTGTCCGCATGACGCTGATGCGGCTCGATTCGCTTCCCAACAAGGGGCCAAGGCCGTTGCTGGACAAGATGCTGGTAGACAATAAATACCTGCGCAAGCGTTATCTGCAGATCGTTGATACGCTGATGCGGACCGATCTGCAGCCGGAAGTGATCGGCAGGACCATCGACAGCCTCTCCCTCCGTATCCGCGTGGCGGTTTACGCCGATGTGAACAAGATGTATTCGAACACCGACTTCGACACGAATATCCGTACGACCATCGGCGATCCGCTGGATCCCGGCAACTTCATCCCCGGACTCAAATCCTATATCACGGAACGAAGGAAATATATCGAAGAAGAACTGACCCGTTTGCTGGCAACGACTCCATAGTCGATTGCAGCACCCAATCACCATCGCGATCAACGTGCATACGCTACTGCAGATCAACTGGACCGAAATGCAATACAGCAGCCGGGAACTGGACCGCGCTGTATACAATTTCCCTTTGCACCTCCGTGTCCTGTTTGCAATAACCCTGGTATTCCTGTTACTGACCTTTCTCCTGCTCATGATCATCCTGACCAGCAGGATCGTAAAGACAAGAAGATCCCTTCACAGGGAAGACCTTCGAAAAGCATTCCAGCCAATCCTGAGCGAACTGCTTTTCGGCGGACATGCGGAGCCGGATGCGGAAACCATCCTGAAGCAATTCGCTTCAATCGACCTGAGCAAGCGCTTCATACGAAAAGTACTGACTGAAGAGATCATTCACCTGCACGACAACTTCACAGGGGAATCCGCTCTTCATTTGGAAAAGATATTTACGACACTTGGATTGCAGGAAGATTGCCTGAAGAAACTTGACGACAGGCGATGGTACGTGATCGCCTCCGGCATGAGGGAATGCGCCTTGATGAACGTCCGGACAGCGACCCCGAAGATCGCCATTTTCCTGGACAGCAAGAATGAAATGCTCCGCTACGAATCCCGGATCACCACGATGAAGCTCAGCGAAGAAGATCCGCTTTCCTTCCTCGATCATGAGTTGGCGATTCTGAGCGAATGGGACCGTTCATATATCTATACGATGTTGACGAAGATGCCGGAGAAAGCGGTTCCAGATTTCAGCCGTTGGATGGGTTCTCCGAACCCAAGCATCGTGGACTTCGCCGTTTCCATGACCGGTGCGTTCCGACAACAAGGATCCATTCA
>JBJOMA010000329.1:0-3108 GCA_046052625.1 Bacteroidota bacterium | reverse complement strand
CAGTTCTGGTCAACCACCCAGTTGGCTACTTCGTTGGCATTGATGATGTTCAAGCCCGGAACGGAAGCGCCACTGCTTTGCTTGAGTACGCCGATGCCGGAGGCACCTGACCAGTCCTGGTTACCGACCGTATCCCGGAAGAAGTTTCCGTCGATTTCGAAACCGACAGGATTTCCCGGTTTACCGTTGTACCAACGGAGGTTTTGAGCCTTCAGCTGGAAGGTTCCTGCAACGAGTAGCACGAGGGCGATCAGCTGCATTTTTAAACTAATAATGGTTTTCATTTTTGGTAGGATTTATTGTGTTTTGTTTCTGTTATTGGTAGGTGGAATCGGTTGATTGCTTTCGAAATGGTGCATTGAGTTTACCGCAGGCAGACAGAAACCCCAACGATATGCTTAGTTCTTACTTTCAATAAGTTAAATGTTTTCTCCGTTTTCGGGTCAGCCAATTCCTTGACTCTCAGGGCTTCAAAAAAGGTTCTAACAGTTTTATGAACCCCCAAACTATAGAACCTTCATGTTCTTTCCAAAATCCGGAATCCTGATTTGGGAAAAAAGTCAATAAAATATGGCTAATAGCCAAAACGGCTTGGTTAACGGCAGAGCTCCGCTAACGCCTTGAACCAGCGTTCGTTGTCGTTCAGACTGGGGACCAACGAGACCTTTTCGCCGCCCAGTTCATGGAAAAGTTCATCGTATTCCACCCCGATTTCGTGGATGGTTTCCAGACAGTCGCTGACGAATGCCGGAGCGAAAAACAACAGCCTTTTATCACCTCTTTTAGCCCTTTCACGGATCACTTCGTCCGAGTAGGGCTTTACCCATGGGTCACGACCAAGACGCGACTGGAAACTGATGGTATACCGATCCGGTGATAGCTGCAATGCCTCCGCGATCCGTCTCGCCGTCTGAAAACACTGTGCCCGGTAGCAAAAAGCATTACGTTTGGTCAGTGAATCACAACAGCCGTCCTTGAGGCAGTGATCAAAACAATCCGCTTTTCGGATCTGGCGTTGTGGCAACCCGTGAAAACTGAAAACAAGGTGGTCGTATTTGTCGGGATCCATCGCCCTTCCCTGCGCGGCAAAGACTTCGATCATCTCCCTGTCATCACAGAAACTGTTAACGAACTCGATCTCCGGTACGGTCTCCCAACGCGAAACGATCTCCATCACTTTCTGATGCACGGATCCCGTAGTGGCAGAGGCGTACTGCGGGAACAGCGGTACCACCTTGATTTTCCGGAATACCGGTTTTCGGAAACGCTCCAACACCGATTCCAATGACGGCGACTGATACCGCATGGCGAATTCCACATGATAATCGGGTCCCAGCAAACGCTCTACACCTTCTTTCTGCAAGACTGTATAATGCATCAGCGGTGATCCCTGTTCCGTCCAGATCTCCCGGTACAATTTCGCGGAACGTGGTGATCGGAACGGAGCAATAATGAGATTGACCAACAAAAAACGACCGATGGCGTTGATGTCGACCACCCTGGGATCACTCAGGAATTCACGCAAGTATTTCCGTACGTCAGAAGTCGAAGGACTGTCCGGTGTACCTAGGTTCACTAACAATACACCGGTCTTCAATTCAGGAAACGACGACATCTGTTTGGATTTGCAGAAAGAACAAAGTTCGGGAGAATAGGTTTAGGTTGGTTGTAAATTCCAATTGGAAACCGGAAACCGGAAACTGGAACATGCAACTCGTAACCTGCAACTAACTCTATACAAACCTCAGTACCCTTTTCAAGAGCAGGAATACGAAGAAGCTGACCGACAAGAACGCAGCGACGAAGCCGAGGTAGTCGCCGAAGCGGGCATAGAAGGTGACGGTGTCGTTCCGGTAAACGGTTCCTTTCTGCGCATCCGGCTGCCACCACTCGGTATGCTGCACGACATCGCCTCGCTGGTTGATGATACAGGAGATCCCGGTATTGGCGGCCCTTACGATCGACTTACGGAATTCGACCGCACGCAACCGGGCGTAATTCATGTGCTGCCGATAGCCGGGCGTATTTCCCCACCAACCGTCATTGGTGATGACAGCCATGAACTGGGCGCCGTTACGCACGTAACCGGCCATGAAATCGCCATAGATGGACTCATAACAAATGGCCGGAGCTACCCGGATCCCGCCTTTGGTGATGAAATTCGTCCTATGCTCTTGCGTGCCAAGGCTGCCGGAAGTGCCTCCCAGCTCGATGGCGAATTTCTCCAGAAACCCGAAGATGCGCGGATAGGGCATCTTCTCTACACCCGGAACCAGTTTGGATTTATGATACAGCTGGATGGTATTCGAAGTGTCCACCAACATCGCACTGTTGTAGACATCGTAATACTGGTCGGCATCCTCGAATTTCCGGGAGGTCAGTGACAGCCGCTCTCCTGGGCCGTATCGTTTGAAGGAGGTGAGACCCGTGATCATGTTAAGTCGCGGAAATGCGTTCACGAATGTGGTGATCTTTCGGATGTCGCCATTGTTACTCAAGTCGCCTTCCCAGATACCGTTCGGGAGCGCGGTCTCCGGGCCGATCAGGAACTCGGTGGAACTGTCGCAGACGGAAGATGCTAATTGCAGGAATTTGTTCAGCTGTTCGGTCGATGATCCGCTGAATTTCTCGTGATACGGGTCGATGTTGGGCTGCACAAAAGCCACATTCGTGATGGTTCCCTGGTCGGGTCGGTGGTCGTAGAGGTGATACGAGATGTCGATCGGCGCGGCGATCAGCAATACGGCTGTGAAGGAAAGCAGTAAGGTGTTCACCTGCCGTACTTTCAGCAGCAGGCTGTGGGTAAAGAGGTTTTTAGTGATCTGGAAAAGGATGATGTTGACGCAAAGCACCCAAAGCGTACCGCCCAAGGCGCCGGTGTATTCATACCACTGGACCCATTCCGGACGCACCGCGAAGGCGTTGCCCAAGTTGAGCCACGGCCAGGAGATTTCCCAGTTCAAGTGCAGATACTCGAAACCGATCCAGTAGAACGGAAGTGACAGGTAGCCGATCGCAGGTCCGTGATCACGTTTGGTAAGGTAGAACAGCTGCCAGACGATGGTCATGAACAGACTGTTAAGTCCAAGCGCGACAATCGTTCCGACA
>JBJOMA010000328.1:0-8525 GCA_046052625.1 Bacteroidota bacterium | reverse complement strand
TTTGTGAGCACGGACTTTGACAGCATCAATGTAATCATTGAAAATCCTGGCTTCTTCTGTTCTGCCCTTCATTTGATACCGAGCAGCATCCCAGCGATCGGGGTCGATGAAGCGTTTCAATCTGAGGGATACTTTATCCCCGTTAATGTTGATGCGAAGCATCACGGGGCATTCCCCGTTTTTCTTTTCTTTAGACCGGTTGATGTAGAAAACCAGACTAAATGTTGTTTTTGACGACATAAGGCGCAATTAGATTTAATTGTGCCCCCCATTTTGATTGCAAAAATACTTCGCCCATTTGGCAAAAGCAAGCTTACTTCCTTGATTCTCAGTTCGATTATGTTCGCCAGCGTTCGCTCACTTGTTACCCCTTTTTGATTTTTTAAAAGGGGTCACCAGTAGGAAACCTAGTTGGCGGTCAAAAGCGAACATCAGCGGAATTTCAAAGAATAAAAAAAGTGTGTAAATCAAGGACTTACACACTTTCGAACAGTTGCGAACTGTACTCAGCGGAGAGAGAGGGATTACCTGCGGTGATCCCATCATTGGGATGCATCAAAGAAAACAATGCGGCCTTCGGCCTTCCATTTTTCATTTCTACGCGTCCTGTAAAGCAAGCTTTACGGCCGCTTCAAAATGAAAAATGCCCCGTAGGGGCATTGTTTTCTTAGGCGGAGAGAGAGGGATTCGAACCCCCGGAACCTTGCGGTTCAACGGTTTTCAAGACCGCCGCAATCGACCACTCTGCCATCTCTCCGGGGTCAAAATTAAGCCATTTAAGCAAATAACAAGCGTAATATGCGCTTTAACTTTACATTTTGGCGTGATTTTTGGTACTTTTTGACCATCAGAACGTTAGCCATGAAAAAGACCATCACCCTCTTCGCCCTGCTGGCCTCAATCACCACCCACGGTCAACACCTGCAACAACTTTCCATCTACCCTGCCAACCCCTCCTCCACTGATTCCGTCCGCGTAATCGGTGACCTAATGTTCTTCTCCGGCGGCTGCGACCTGGAAAGCTCCAACATATCCGTAAACGGCAACCAAATCGACGTCACCGTCCGCCACTGCCCGGGTCTCCTCGCCTTCATCTGCTATATCTCAGATACCATCACCCTTCCACCCCTGCCCGCCGGAGCCTACTCCCTTGACTTCAACGTGCTCGTCGGAACCTTCGACTTCAATACCGGCGGTTGTACTAATTACTCCAACGGCGGACAACAATCTCTGGCATTCACGGTAGCAGGAACTAATAACATCCCGTCTGTGATCGCCACCGCCCCTCGCCTCTACTTCGATGACGACCGGAAAGCAATCGTGCTCGCCGGAATCCAGAAAGCCCGCATACGTATCATGGACATCACCGGACGTACCCTCTTCGACCGCACCGCTTCTCCAGGCGAACTGCCCGTGACGGCGAACTCCGGATTGCTCATCTACTCCCTGCAACTGCCCGACGGTTCTGTCAAATCGGGACGCATCCGCATCCAGTAAATTTTCATTCCGTGACCGAACGGGTCAATTCCGCCTCCAAGATCCGTACGCTTCCGTCCCAACTGAACCGCTCCTGCACCAGGCGTAAACCGTTCGCTGCGATCCTCTCCGAAAATTCCGCATCGTCCAATAACCGCAGAATCTGACGTGCGAACTCTTCGGCCGTTACGGCAAGTAAGACTTCCACTCCGTCCCGCGCACCCAAGGCATTGTTGGACAACGGCGTAGTGATGCAGGGCAGACGCATCGCCATCGCCTCCAGCAGCTTGTTCTGCAAACCGATACTCAGCGTCATCGGTGCCACCAGCATCCGACTGCGTGCAAAACTTTCCCGAACATCGTCTACCCAGCCGGTCACGGTGACAGCCGGGCCGGCAAGCGCACGTACTTCGGGCGACGGATCGGCGCCGGAGATCAGCAACCGCACCTCAGGTCTTGCCTTATGCACCAACGGCAAGACTTCCTTCACCAGAAAAACAGCACTCTCGATGTTCGGGGGATAATTCATGTTGCCGTTGAACAGCAGTTCAAACTCCTTCGACCGGTCCATCGGATGAAAACGGGTGGTGTCCACGCCGTTCGGTACGACCTTCACCGCCGCACGATCCATCACCGGCAACCAGTCACGGTCCTGTGCGGAAATCACCGTATGTCCTTCGAACCACCTGAACACTTCAGCTTCATAAAACAACAACCGTTTCCATTCGGACCGGAACAACCATCGCTTCCACCAGGGAACCTGGTGGATCCTTCGCTCCACACCTTTGGAAAACACATCCATGTAATCAAGTACCGCCGGAACATCAGAGACATCGTACCGATAACCGGCCGTACGGATCAACTGGAAAAAGCATACATCGGGACGGATTCCGGCTGCATACCGGCGAAACCGGCGACGAGCTGCCGCCGAAGTGAAATAACCGACCTGATAAGGGATACCCTTCAACATCGCCTGCAGCAAGTTCAGAAGAATGGCCGGTAAAGAATGCCGGTGTACCTCAACGGAAGCACAGAACTTTTTCAACTCAACCATCGCTTCGGGATGAACCGCCTCGTCCGTAATAGCGAACAGGTGTACCCGATGACGCGCAGAAAGCTCCCGCAGCTGATGGTAGACCCGCAGCTTATCTCCCTTTTCCAATGGCCAAGGGACGCGCGATGTGATGCAAAGGATGTTCACAGTTACAGGCACCAAAAATGGCATATTTTAACTTGAAAAAGACACTTTTAATCAAAAGAAGTCACCAGTATCCTGTGCATTTGGCTTCGCAGAACCCGCTCGGGTTCGTACCTTTAATGCGATGTTCAGAAGGCTTTCTTTCCTACTCCTCTTGGTTTCACCGTGGATCGCTGCCACGGACGCCTCCGCCCGTCTTAATGCTTATTTCAGCTACGCAGCATTCGACCAACCGGGCGGCCGCCCCTACCTGGAGACCTACCTGCAGGTGACCGGCACCTCGGTCTATTTCGCTCCGCTCCCCGAAGGACGTTACAAAGGAACCATTGAAGTACAATGGGTCTTTCGCAAAGGAGACCGGATCGTCACTTTCGACAAATACCTTCTGCACGGACCGGAACTGGACAGCCTGGGACTGCTCAGTCCGCCCGACTTCCTCGATGTACAACGGGTCCCGCTAGATACGGGAAACTATACCGTCGAACTCAGTATCACCGATAAGCACTCCGATGAACAGGGGTTCAACGTGAAGCAGGAGATCTCTATCCGCTTTCCGGACAACACTGTCAGCATCTCCGACATCGAACTGCTGGAGAAATATTCGCCGGCCAAGTCCGAATCTAAATACGCCAAGAGCGGCTACGAAGTCTATCCGTTCGTACTCGGTTTTTACCCCCAGGAAGTGAACCGTCTGCTGTTCTACACGGAAATCTACCGTACCGACCGTTTCGCCGGCGGCGATGTGCTTGTACGGTACATGATCTCCAACCACGAAAGCAAACAGCTGGTGAATGAACTGGTGGTCAATCGTAAACAATCCGCTGCATCTGTGATCCCGCTGCTGGCAGAGCTTCCGATCGACCAACTCGCGTCCGGCAACTACCAACTGACCGTCGAGGTACGCAGCAAGGAAAACAAACTGCTTGCCTATCGGCAATGCTTCTTCCAACGCATCAACATCATGCGTCAGCCGACCAGACTGGAAGAGATCGCTTTGGTGGATGCCAATAATACTTTCGCCGCCCTCTACACGAATCGAGATACGGTGGCCGAGTATATCTCCTCTCTCTTTCCGATTTTCTCCCAACTGGAAGGACAGATAGCGGAAAACCAGCTTCGTATCGGCGACCTTAATTCCCTGCAGCAGTTCTTCTACTATTTCTGGTCGAAACGGAATCCGACCGACCCGCAAAGCGCATGGAACAGCTACCGCCTGGAGGTTTTAAAAGTGAACGCCGCCTACTCCACCCTCAACCGAAAGGGATATGAGACCGAACGTGGTCGTGTTTACCTTAAGTATGGTCCGCCCAATACCATTGTGAAAGAAATACAGGATCCGGAATCGTATCCTTATGAGATTTGGCACTATTACAGAGTGAACAACCAGAGTAACCGCCGGTTCGTTTTCTACTCGACCGACCTTGCCTCCAATGCCTTCCGCCTGCTGCATTCTGATGTGCGCGGTGAAATACAGGATCCCAACTGGGAGCTGAAGTTACACAGCCGTTCACAAGCCTTCGGTGCCGATATCGACCAAGACCAGTCGTACGACATCTACGGCAGCCGCACCAAGGAGAATTTCCGGATGCCGCGCTGACTTCACCGACTTTTCAATTTCCACATGCCCACTCCTTCCACCGCCCGTATCGCCGTCGTCATCCTGAACTGGAACGGCAAAGGATTCCTTGAACGATTCCTCGGGGATGTGGTGCGGCGTAGTCACCCGTTTGGTCGTGTCATCGTAGCGGACAACGCCTCGACCGACGGTTCAGTCGCTTACTTGCGGGAACATCATCCGGAAGTGGAAGTGATCGAAATGCCTGTGAACACCGGATTCACCGGTGGCTACAATGCCGCACTTGAAAAAGTGGAAGCGGAATTTTTCGTTCTCCTCAACTCCGACATCGAAGTAACGGACGGTTGGCTGGAACCTTTGCTGAATTATATGGATGCCCATCCGGATACAGCAGCCTGTCAGCCGAAAATCCTTGACTACCACCGTCGTGACCGGTTCGAATACGCAGGTGCCTCCGGCGGATTCATCGACCGGCTGGGCTACCCGTACTGTCGCGGCCGCATCTTCCAGCACCTCGAACAGGACCACGGACAGTACGACGATGTCCGGGAGGTCTTCTGGGCGACCGGCGCATGTATGATGATCCGCAGCCGGTGTTACAGGGAAGCCGGCGGTCTGGACCGGCGCTTCTTTGCGCACATGGAGGAAATCGATCTGTGCTGGAAACTCCACCGGCTGGGGTACAAGGTAGTGATCCATCCCGCATCAGTGATCTACCACATCGGTGGCGGCACCCTGCCGAAAGCGAATCCGCGAAAAACGTACCTGAACTTCCGGAACAACCTGCTTTTGTTGGAAAATAACCTTGACCGTAAGGAATTCAAGAAGATTTACCGTTGGAGACTCGTATTAGACGCTGCCGCCGCGTTCAGCTTCATTTTCAGCTCCGGTTTCAAGGACTTCAAGGCGGTTGTGAAAGCGCATCGGGACTTCCGTAAGCTTCGCCGAGAGCCCTCCGGTTTTACAACAAATAAGCTAAAATCCGTGTCAATAAAAGGATTTACCGGTGGCGACACGAGCATCCTTTACCGATATTATATTTGCGGCAGTAAAAGATTTTCCGACCTGGAATCCATTGACAAGCGCTGACGGCGGCCCTGGACCTACTGTAAGATTTTCCGCCCATCGTGAAATTACCCCCCTTCTATGAGGTGTATTTTGTCATAGTTACGCCGGATTCAGGCGATTATTTTTGAATGATGGGAATCGAGAACGTAGACATCCTCCTGCAACGGGCACAAGTGATCAAGACGCGGGACGTCGCGCAGGCAATGGCTCTGCTGGAGGATGCGTTGTCAGAAGCATTGAAGAACGACTATCGACGGGGTATAGCCTTGGCGATTCGCGAAAAGTCTTCTTGTCATCTGCAGCAACAGCATTTCAAGCAAGCGCTGACCGGATACACAGAAGCTATCCAGTTTTTCAGTTCGCTGGAGGACCTCTCCGGACAGATCAGCTGTCATCACGAGATCGCTTCCATCTACCGGATGCTTGGCGACTTCCCCTCTTCCCTGCTCCACGTCCTTGAGAAACTCCGGCTGTACACATCGATCACCGATTCGCGCGGTATCGCCGGGTGTTACAATGAAATCGGCGATGTCCATCTGTTACTGTCCGATCTTCCCGAAGCCATCGACTGGTACAAGAAAGCGGTGAAGATATTCGAGGGACTGAAGGACCGGCAGGAATCCATCGCCTGTTATTATCGGTTGGGACATGCTTTCATATTGTCCGACGAGGAAGACCGAGCACTTTATTATCTGCTGCGTGCATCCAATGCACTGGCGGAATCTTCAGATCTGGACCTGAAGACGCGCACGCTTGCAGGACTTGCGCAGCTATACACCCGTCAGAAGGAGTACGAGCAGGCGTTGAACCATTTCAATCAGGCACTCCGGATAGCGAAAACCGGGGCTTCCCTTCCCGTCATGATCCGACTGGAAAAAAGCATGGGTGAACTTTATCTGGAGCTGACGCAATACGACAAGGCCATCGAGATACTTCAACAGGCGGTCGAGAAATCATCCGGACTCCCTCCCGATCCGGATACGGTGCAGCTGCACGGATTACTGGCGACCGCCTACGAGCGTATCGGAGACTTCGGACAGGCACTCTTCCACCATAAGCAGTTCCACGGTCTTGACAAGCAGGTGACTTCTGAAGCTGTCAGCCTGAAGACCAAGGCGATGCACTTCCGCTTCGACCTGGAAGAGCTTCGTAAACAGAAGGAGATCGCCGAACTATCGGACAAACTGAAAGAACAGTTCCTTGCGAATGTGAGTCATGAGATTCGGACACCGATGAACGGCGTCATCGGCATGGCACATTTGCTGAACCGCACCCAACCTACTCGGGAGCAGCAGGAGTACATTGACGCTATCAAGGATTCGGCCAACAACCTGATGGTCATAATCAATGACATCCTTGATTTCTCGAAGATCAATGCCGGCAAGATCGAATTCACGCGCAGCGAATTCAGTCTGCGCGAACTGGTCCGTGGCGTTTTGCAGGTCCTTAAAGTGAAAGCCGATGAGAAGCGCTTACAATTGACGGTGACTATCGATTATCACGCCAAAGACCTGCTCATCGGTGATCCGATCCGCTTGAATCAGATCCTGATGAATCTTATCGGTAACGCTGTCAAGTTTACCGATAAAGGCAGGGTGGCGATCGATATCCGCCAGGTCCGGGAAAAGGAAGGCGTATGCAGGCTGCGCTTCACGATCAGCGATACGGGCATCGGGATTCCCGAGGACCGGCTGATGAACATCTTCGAAAGTTTCGAGCAGGCCGGTAACAACAAACGCCGGCACGAAGGCACGGGACTGGGACTTACCATCGTAAAGCAACTGGTCGAACTGCAGGGCGGTACGGTAGGGGTCAAAAGCCGTCCGGGAGAAGGATCTGAATTCGCCTTCGAATTACCTTTCACCATCGGTCAAGAGACCGATGAAGTAAAACCCGTTCGGGCGATTACTGCCGCTGAACCGGCAGACCTTTCCTCCTTACGCATACTCGTCGTAGAAGACAACCGGATCAACCAGTTGCTGGTACGCAATATGCTGAAGCAGCATGGCATTGAGCGTATCGACGCAACCGACAATGGCCGCGAAGCGATCCGGCTTCTGGAAACCGAATCGTTCGACCTCGTGTTGATGGATATCCAGCTGCCGGACATGAACGGCTATGAAATCACACGGATCATCCGTAGCCGTCTGCCTGTCGGAAAACGCGATATCCCTGTCATCGCGCTCACTGCAGATGCATCGGAAAAAGTTCGTTCCGCTGCACTTGCAGCAGGAATGGACGACTACCTGGTTAAACCGTACTCTCCCGAGGAACTGCTGACCAAGCTCTCCACCTTCGCCTCGAACGTATCCGACCGTGAAGAGCGTATGCTCCAGCAACACCTTCATGAAAAGCGGAAAATACCGGGTGTACAGCTCGAAGCCCTCGAAAAATTCACCGGTGGCGATCAGGAACTGACCGTCCAACTGATCGAGATCTTCCTTCGTCAATTACCTGATGCGCTTTACAGGATCGATTCCGCTATTTCAAGGAAGGACTGGCCGGAGGTACATGCTGCAGCGCACAAGATCAAATCCAGCATCTCCATCTTTGACCTGAAGAGCCTCCGCCGGCTGATCATAAAGATTGAAGAAGGCGCCAGAGACCTGCATCGATTAGACGAGATCTCTTCCGTATTCTCCGCATTCAAAACGGAGGCGGAAAGCATTCTGTCAAGTTTCGAGAAAGAACTGGAACGGTTGCGCAGGGAACGCGTCGGCTGATCAGTCGACCGGAATAGAAAACCTGTCTCCCTCCAATGCCAACGTGGTCTGATCGAAGACTTCTTTGGCTTCCTCCAGCAACGGATAAAGATTCTTGTATCGCGCTGAAAAATGTCCGATGATCAGACGTTTCACCTCCGCCTTCTTGGCGATAGTGGCCGCCTGACGGGCGGTGGAATGAAAGGTTTCAAGCGCCCGTTGCTCCAATTCATGCAGGAAGGTTGCTTCATGATAGAGCAGATCTACCCCTTTCAACGTCTCTGCCAGTCCCTCATCGTAAACCGTATCAGAGCAGAAAGCATAACGGCGGGAAGGCACCGGCTCCATCGTAAGCACTTCATTAGGAATCACTCTGCCGTCCGCCAGCATCAGGTCTTTCCCTTCCTTCAACGACTGGTATTGTTCCAGCGGCACATCGAGCCCGACGAGTTTATCCTTGATGATCTTACGAGGTCGCGGGCGCTCTTCTACCAGGAATCCGGTG
>JBJOMA010000327.1:0-4666 GCA_046052625.1 Bacteroidota bacterium | reverse complement strand
GATGTGGTTCCTGCATCCCCTTTTCGCGTATAGATCTTCATGACAGATGGGGCTTGGCTGCTGTTGTATAATTCGGATTGGGCTGGTCGGAATCGATCAGGCCGTCTTTGATACGTACGATCCGGTGCGCGTACCGGGCGATATCCTCCTCGTGTGTCACCACGATGATGGTATTTCCGCGACGATGGATCTCCTCGAAAAGGTGCATGATCTCATAGGAGGTTTTCGAGTCCAGATTGCCAGTGGGCTCGTCGGCGAGAATGATGGATGGGTTGTTCACCAGCGCCCTGGCTACGGCTACGCGCTGTCGTTGTCCGCCGCTGAGCTCGTTGGGTTTGTGCGTCGCCCGGTCCGACAGTCCGACATCCTCCAGCGTCTTGCGCGCCCGTGTGATGCGGTCTTCCTTAGTAATGCCGGCATACACCAATGGCAGGGCCACATTGTCCAGGGCTGTACTGCGCGGAATGAGGTTGAAGGTCTGGAAAATGAAGCCGATCTCCCGGTTGCGGATATCCGCGAGTTCATTATCCGTCATCTTGCTCACTTCCTTGCCGTTCAACATGTATTCTCCGCCGCTGGGACTGTCCAGGCAGCCAAGGATGTTCATCAGCGTGGATTTGCCGGAACCGGAAGGACCCATCAGGGCGACGTATTCACCTTTATCGATGTTCAGGGTCACGGAGCGCAATGCATGGACGGTCTCAGTGCCGATGAGGTAAGACTTGGAGATGTTCTTCAGTTCGAGCAGCGACATGAACGTCGTTTTTTCAAAGGTAACGGAATATCCTTCAGGACTTCCCTTGCATATTATCAGGATTTCAATGTGAAATGTTGCTTCTCGACTCCGGTTCTGAAAAAAACAAACCCCATTCGGTAGAGATCCGCGGTAATAGTAACCCTTGGATGGGACCGGATGGCCTTCCATGAATTTTCCATTTCCCGGCTCCAGTGAATGTCATCGAAGACCAGCACGGTATCCTCGTGACAACAGGCAAGGAGTTGCTCGAAATAATCAAGCGTAGGCTTCATGCGGTGGTTGCCGTCTATGAATGCGAAGTCGACCCGCTTTAATGTCAAAAGTACTTCATGTAAAGTTGTGGCGAAATCGCCTGTTACAAGTCGGATGTTGTCCGCTTTCAGCCGGTCGAACTGCTCTTGCGCCACTGCCGCCGTTTGCGGACAACCCTCCAGCGTGTAGACAAGCGAGGAGGCATCCGGCATGGCCAAATGCAATGTGGTGATTCCCAGCGAAGTTCCCAGTTCCAGCAGGTGGCGGGGCCGGAAACGGTTGACCGCACGGAACAGGATTCGCGCGTAGGGTCCCGGAAGCAGATTGCCACGCGTGATATCACAGACCTTTCGACGTTTTTCAGGTTCCTTTTTTGATCCTGAACCAAGGTCGGTGATAAGCAGCTCCCTGCGATCAAGGGAAAGCTTGGAGCGCAGGGATTCCAGGGGTTCGAAGGCGTAGAAGGGCGTCTTGTCAAGGATGACATCGTTCAGGAACTCGAAAATGAAAGGGGAGTGGATGTCGTGCGGGCCTTCCGCCCTTAGCCGATAACGTACATAAGCCGCCAGCCGAGTCCGCCATTCCATGTTGCGAAGATAGTTCACAAATCCCTCCCGCTGCCGGCTGCTGTAATGCCATATCTTATTATTTTTGGGCAACCGAAAATATACACTTTCATGAGTGCGATCGCTGAAATACGTGCCCGTCAGATTCTAGATTCCCGTGGTAACCCGACTGTTGAAGTCGATGTGATAACCGATAGTGGTGTCGTCGGTCGCGCCGCAGTGCCTTCTGGTGCATCTACCGGTGCGCATGAGGCGGTCGAACTGCGGGACGGAGATGCCAAGCGCTACCTCGGAAAAGGAGTGCTGAAGGCGGTCAATAATGTCAATAAGACCTTGAACGAGGAATTACGGGGTGTGCCCGTTTCGGAGCAGGCGATGATAGATTCGGCCATGATCAAGCTGGACGGTACCGAGAACAAGTCGAACCTGGGCGCCAATGCGATGCTAGGCGTTTCGCTGGCCTGCGCAAAAGCCGCCGCCATCGATTCCGGTCAGCCGCTCTACCGCTACGTCGGCGGTGTCAACGCACGTGTATTGCCGGTTCCGATGATGAACATCCTAAACGGCGGAGCACATGCGGATAATGCGATCGACTTCCAGGAGTTCATGATCATGCCGGTAGGAGCCAACTCCTTTTCCGAATCGCTCCGAATGGGTACTGAAGTGTTCCATCACCTTAAGTCCGTATTGAAGAAAAAAGGTCTTTCCACCAATGTCGGTGATGAAGGTGGTTTCGCGCCGAATTTCAAATCCAACGAAGAAGCGATCCTCTCGGTCATGGATGCCATCCAGGCCGCCGGTTATACGCCCGGTAAGGATATCTTCATCGCACTGGACGCCGCCTCTACCGAGTTCTTTGATGCAGCTTCCGGCAACTATGTCTTGAAGAAATCAACAGGCGATAAACTCACGCCGGCGCAAATGGTCGCTTTCTGGGCCGATTGGGTGGCCAAATACCCGATCGTGTCCATTGAGGACGGCCTCGCTGAGGACGATTGGGACGGATGGAAGCAGCTGACGACTACAGTCGGCGACAAGGTGCAGTTGGTCGGCGACGACCTCTTTGTCACTAATGTAAACCGCCTGTCTTCTGGAATTTCCAAAGGAGTCGCCAATTCCATCCTTGTGAAAGTCAACCAGATCGGAACCTTGACGGAGACCATCCAAGCGGTGGAAATGGCGCACCGCAGCGGCTACACCTCCGTCATGAGCCACCGTTCCGGAGAGACGGAAGACAGCACCATTGCCGACCTGGCTGTGGCCTTGGGTACCGGGCAGATCAAGACCGGTTCGGCGTCTCGCTCCGACAGGATTGCCAAGTACAATCAGCTCCTGCGAATTGAGGAGGGGCTCGGAGACGACGCGCTGTTCGGCGGAAAAGATTTCAAATTTGTAAATCAGCCCAAAACAAAATAATTTCAAGGCTGTTTTTCATGGACGAAAAAGAGTTAGCGGAAAAACTTGCTTCCGGGGAATATTCAATCTCACCGAGAAGCGGTCGTCTTCGAAAGCGGATTCGAAAGGAAAAGAAAAAGAAAAAACGTCCTCTTTACTCCAAAAAGAAACTGGATAAGTTAATGATCAAAGTGGTTTGGGTCCTGATGATCATCGCCCTGATTGCAAGTATCGCTATCCTGTTTCCTGAATTGAACAATCAATCGGTAAAAAACAAACCGGGACAAACACTCCCTTTCAAACGCAACTGACCGTTGCTGCATATTTAAGATCCAATACACCCTACGACATGCCTGTCCAAACCGACCACCTCAAAACCAAATTCGCCTCGATCGCTCTCCCGATGGCCGCCGAGCTAAAGGAGTTCATCAAAGAGCACGGACACCATGTTATCGGGCAGTACACCATCGATCAGGTGTATAGCGGCATGAAAGGCATGATCGGTATGGTCACGGAGACCAGTAAGCTCGATCCCGAAGAGGGCATCCGCTTCCGCGGATACAGTATTCCCGAATTGAGGGATAAGCTCCCAAAGGCACAGGGTGATACGGAGCCGTTGCCGGAAGGTATCTTCTACCTGATGTTGATGGGTCAGCTTCCTTCGGTGGAAGACGTGGCCGAAGTGTCTAACCAGTGGGCGCGCCGGAGCAATGTGCCCAAGCATGTCTTTGATATGCTTGATTCCCTGCCGCCCAATACCCACCCGATGACGCAGTTCAGCATGGCCGTCATGGCGCTCCAGACGGAATCGTCCTTTGCTGCGGCTTACCGGAAGGGAATCAGCAAGAAAGAGTATTGGGATCCGATGTACGAAGACGTGATGAATCTCATCGCCCGTCTTCCGCGTATCGCGGCCTATATCTATCGTAAGAACTACAAGAACGGCGTGCACATCGAACCGGATCCAAAGCTGGACTGGGCGGCCAATTTCGCCCACATGCTCGGTTACGATGATTATGATTTCAAGCGGCTCATGCGCCTGTACCTTACCATTCATGCCGATCACGAAGGTGGTAACGTTTCTGCGCATGCCACTCACCTGGTAGGTTCGGCACTCAGCGATCCCTATCTTTCATTCGCTGCCGGTATGAACGGTCTGGCCGGTCCGCTCCACGGACTCGCCAATCAGGAAGTGGTGCGTTGGTTGTTGGATCTCCGGAATTACTACGACGGCGCAGCTCCTTCCAAAGAGCAGATCCAGGAATACGTACTGAAGACGATGGAGGAGGGAAAGGTCGTCCCGGGCTACGGTCATGCCGTCCTTCGGAAGACGGATCCGCGCTTCACCGCACAAATGGATTTCGCAGCCAAATACATGCCGGACGACGAAATGTGCCGCATGGTTAAAAACATCTACGAGGTGGTTCCTCCGATCCTGGGTAACATCAAGAAGATCAAGAACCCTTGGCCGAACGTCGATGCGCACAGCGGCGCTCTGCTGATCCATTACGGTATGACCGAGTACGATTTCTATACGGTGCTTTTCGGCGTCAGCCGTGCACTGGGTGTACTCGCCTCCCTGTTGTGGGACCGAGCACTCGGTCACCCGCTTGAGCGCCCGGGATCCGTCACCTCCGATTGGATGAAGGCACAGGCCGCTAAAGCCGGCCAACATGCCTGAGATACTCGATTCACT
>JBJOMA010000326.1:0-10530 GCA_046052625.1 Bacteroidota bacterium | reverse complement strand
ATGACAGAGCAGAGCAGAGGAGTAGCACCCAATGCCTGCAGGTTGATGGCTACGTTAGCCGCACCCCCGAGGCGATTTTCTTTTTTAGTGACGGAAACGATAGGGACCGGTGCTTCGGGTGATATGCGGTCGACATGTCCCCACAGGTATGCATCGAGCATCACGTCTCCGATCACCAGCGCCTTGAGACCATTGAACGATTTGAACAGCGAATCCAATGGAGGTGATTTTCGGGTACTCATAGCAGTAGTGGTTGCATCGGTCCTTGCGGACCGCCTGGGATCAGTGAAGTTTGGCAAGTGCTTCGCGGATGCGTCGAACCGCTTCGGTCAGCTTTTCGTCCGAAGTCGCATAGGACATCCTGAAGCAGTTGGGATCGCCGAACGCTTCACCCGTAACGAGGCTTACGTGCGCCGTGTTGAGGAGGTACATGCAAAGGTCTTCCGCGTTGTTTATCACGGTTTTTCCGTCCGATTTTCCGAAGAAGTGGTTGATTTCGGCGAAGATGTAGAATGCGCCTTCCGGCTGGTTCAGTCGAAGTCCGGGAATGTCTTTCATCAGTCCGAGCACGAGGTCGCGACGACGACGGAAGGCTTCCATCATGTCGTGGGTAGGACGCATGTCGCCGTCCAGTGCCGCCTCGGCCGCTTTTTGAGCAATGGATGAGGTGCCCGATGTGAATTGTCCCTGGATCTTGTCGCAAGCTTCGGCGATCCAGCGCGCGGCGCCGATGTAGCCTATCCGCCAACCGGTCATTGCGAATCCTTTCGAAAGACCGTTTACGATGATGACACGTTCGCGTATCGATTCGAATTCGGCGATTGAAGAGTGGCGACCGACGAAGTTGATGTGTTCATAGATCTCGTCGGATAAAACAAAAACATGCGGGTGCCGTTCAAGCACGGCGGCGAAGCTGCTCAGTTCCTCCCGGCTGTATACGGATCCTGTCGGGTTACACGGCGAAGAGAAGATCAGGAGTTTGGTCTTGGGCGTGATCGCTTTCTCCAACTGATCCGCCGTCATCTTGAAATTCGATTCAATGCCGGTTGGCACGGTCACTACTTTCCCTTCTGCCAGTTTTACGATTTCAATATAACTGACCCAGAAGGGCATGGGAATGATGACTTCATCACCCGGATCGATCAGGCTCAATACCACATTGGCAATTGACTGCTTCGCGCCGGTGGAAACGACGACCTGTTCGGGTGCGTAATCCAGGTTGTTCTCCCGCTTGAATTTACGGGAGATGGCTTTCCTTAATTCGGGGAATCCGGATATGGGCGTGTAGAAGGTGAAGCCCTTATCAATGGCCATTTTGGCAGCCTCGCGGATGTGTTCGGGAGTCACGAAATCCGGCTCGCCCAGGCTCAGGTTGATCACATCGATTCCCTGTGCAGCCATTTCTCTGCTCTTCTTTGCCATGCCAATCGTCTGGCTTTCTGACAGGTGCTGGATGCGTTGGGATAATGGGTGTTTTTGCATAGTAAACAGAATTGCAAACCTACTCGATTTATACTAATACCCCAATTTTTTTAGGATTCAAGCGGCTTCTTTTTATTTATATAAATAATTGAAAATCAGTAGATAATTACTATTTAAGAAAACAATCGCTAAAGATTAACAGGGTAAGCAGCCAAGCTTTCTTAGTGTACTTGGGAGTAACGCCTCCCGTCCCTCATTTGTTCCGAAGGACTGACATACCGGATTGATTTTTCCGCTTTTGTCAGTTTTCAGGATTTGGCACGAATTTCGACCTTTCGACTGCGAAAAAATAGCGGCACGTTTGCTGCCTTTACCTTATCTGCCATTATCGTATGCAACAACCCGGCTCTACCGACTTTCCGTTCAACCTGATGAACATACTGGACGACGACACGGAGTTCATCCCGCTGCTGTCGCAGGAGGACGAAGCCTCCATGAATAAACAGGACATCCCGGAAGTTCTCGCAATTCTTCCTCTGAGAAACACCGTGCTCTTTCCGGGTGTGGTTATCCCGATTACCGTGGGCCGCGACCGCTCCATCAATCTCATAAAGGATGCCTATAAGGGCGACAAGGTGATCGGTGTAATCGCACAGAAAGATGTTTCGATCGAGGATCCGCAGCTCGAGGACTTGCACAGTGTCGGTACGGTAGCACATGTCCTCAAGATGCTCCGCATGCCCGACGGAAATACCACGATCATCATTCAGGGCAAGCGTCGTTTCGAAATCACCGAGCAGGTGCAGTCAGATCCGTACATCACCTGTAAGGTCCGGGCGCTCACCGAAGTGCCGGCTAAGGATACCGACAAGGAGTTTCTTGCCACGGTCTCCTCCCTGAAGGACCTCGCCCTGCAGATCATTCAGAATTCGCCCAACATACCTTCTGATGCGGCTTTCGCGATCCGTAACATCGAAAGCCCCTCTTTCCTCATCAATTTCATCTCGTCCAACATGAACCTGGACGTGAACAAGAAGCAGGAGCTGTTGGAGGTCGGCGAACACCGTAAGCGCGCGACGATCGTTCTTGAATACCTTTCAAAGGAACTCCAGATGCTGGAGCTCAAGAATCAGATACAGAACAAGGTCCGTGTCGATATCGACAAGCAACAACGTGAGTATTTCCTGAACCAGCAGCTACGCACCATCCAGGAGGAATTGGGTGGCGCAACCCCCGATCGGGAGGTGGCTGAACTGCGAGACAGGTCCCGCTCGAAGAAATGGTCCAAGGAAGTGGCGGAAGTATTCAACCGGGAGTGCGACCGCCTTTCGCGTATGAATCCCGCCGCTGCCGAATACTCGGTCCTGCTCAATTATCTGGAGCTGATGCTGGATCTCCCCTGGAGCGAATTCACGAACGACAATTTCGATCTGAAACATGCCCAGAAGGTGCTGGACAAGGATCACTACGGTTTGGAGAAAGTCAAACAGCGGATTCTGGAATACCTCGCCGTCCTGAAACTGAAGCGCGATATGAAGTCGCCCATCATGTGCCTTTACGGACCTCCGGGGGTCGGTAAGACATCGCTCGGAAAATCTATTGCGAAAGCTTTGGGACGTAAATATGTCCGCATGTCGCTGGGCGGCCTTCGTGATGAGGCGGAGATCCGTGGTCATCGCAAAACCTATATCGGTGCTATGCCAGGTCGCATCATCCAGAATCTTCGCAAGTCAAAATCGTCCAATCCAGTTTTCGTGTTGGATGAAGTCGATAAGCTGGGAAATGATTTTCACGGTGATCCTTCTTCCGCTTTGCTCGAGGTGCTGGATCCCGAACAGAACAACGCGTTCTACGACAATTACTTGGAGGTGGATTTCGACCTTTCCAATGTCCTTTTCATCGCAACGGCGAATTCACTGAGCCGTGTCCAGCCTGCCCTGCTCGATCGGATGGAGATCATTGAGATCAACGGGTATACGCTGGAGGAGAAGGTGCAGATCGCCCAGAAGCACCTTCTGGCCAAGCAGCTCGAGGCGCACGGACTGAAGAAGGATCATGTCAAGCTTACGCCGAAGATCATTGAATACCTCATCGACCGTTATACGCGTGAATCCGGCTGCAGGGGATTGGAGAAGAAGATCGCATCCGTGGTTCGAAGCATCGCCAAGCAAGTCGCGATGGAAGAGGATTACGATCCTGTTGTCTCCGAGGAGGATATTCACCGTATGCTTGGCGCTCCGATTTTCCCTGCGGAAAAGTACCAGGGTAACGAAACGGCCGGTGTGGTCACCGGTCTTGCATGGACCTCGGTCGGCGGGGATATCTTATATGTAGAGGTCTCCGTCAACAAGGGAAAAGGGAAAATGACGGTGACCGGTAACCTCGGTGACGTAATGAAGGAATCAGCGGTCATTGCGATGGCTTATCTGAAGGCCCACGCCAACGATCTGGGAATCGATTACCGTGTCTTCGATCAGTGGGATGTGAACATACACGTTCCGGAGGGCGCCACCCCGAAAGACGGACCCTCTGCCGGTATCACATTGCTCACCGCGCTGGCTTCGGCCTTCACGCAGCGAAAGGTGAAGAACAGTCTTGCCATGACCGGTGAGATCACATTAAGGGGTAAGGTATTGCCCGTGGGCGGAATCAAGGAGAAGATCCTGGCCGCCAAGCGAGCGGGTATCAAGGAAATCGTCTTGTGCGAAGAGAACCGAAAGGACATTGACGAAATCAAAAAGGAGTACGTCAAGGATTTGAAATTCACTTATGTGAAAGAGATGATCGAAGTGGTCAATCACTCACTGCTCAAAGAAAAGGTGAAGAAGCCGCTGGATATACGCTATGATGCGGCTGCAGGGAAGTGAGGAGGCGGGTTGCGAGTTGCGGGTTGCGGGTTGCGGGTTGCGAGTTGCGTATAGCAACTAACCACTAACCACTAATCACTAATCACTAACCACTAACCACTAACCACTAACTCAGCCGTTCATCGAAATCATGAACTCCTCGTTGGTCTTGGTGCCGCGCATCTGACCCAGTAGGAATTCCATGGCTTCGAGCGGATTCATATCTGCCAAATGGTTGCGAAGGATCCACATCCTCTGCAACATCTCCTTGTCCAGCAGCATGTCTTCACGACGGGTCGATGAGGCGACCAGGTCGATAGCGGGGAACAGGCGTTTGTTAGCCAGTTTGCGGTCCAGCTGAAGTTCCATGTTTCCGGTTCCCTTGAATTCCTCAAAGATCACTTCGTCCATACGTGATCCGGTATCAATCAGGGCGGTGGCGATTATCGTAAGACTTCCGCCGTTCTCGATCTTACGGGCTGAACCGAAGAAGCGCTTGGGCTTATGCAGCGCGTTTGCTTCCACACCGCCGGACAAGACTTTTCCTGAGGCCGGAGCTACCGTATTATATGCGCGTGCAAGTCGGGTGATGGAGTCGAGCAGGATGACGACATCGTGACCGCATTCCACCAGGCGTTTCGCTTTTTCAAGTACGATGTTGGCGATCTTCACGTGACGGTCGGCCGGTTCATCGAATGTGGAAGCGACCACTTCCGCTTTTACGCTGCGTGCCATGTCGGTCACTTCCTCCGGGCGTTCATCGATCAGAAGGATGATCATGTACACTTCCGGATGGTTTGCTGCGATTGCATTCGCAACCTCTTTCAACAGCATGGTCTTACCGGTTTTCGGCTGCGCTACGATCAGTCCGCGCTGTCCTTTACCGATCGGCGTGAACATGTCCATGATACGGGTAGAGTAGGTGGCTTGCAGCCCGTCCGCCAGCTTGAGCTTCTCGTTCGGGAAAAGCGGGGTCAGATAGTCGAAGTGGATACGGTCGCGTGCTGCTTCCAGGTCAAGGCCGTTCACCATTTCGGCACGCACCAGCGGGAAATACTTTTCCCCTTCACGCGGCGGACGTACTACGCCTTTTACGGTATCGCCGGTCTTCAGACCGAAGAGTTTGATCTGATGCTGGGTCACATAGACGTCGTCGGGAGAAGTCAGGTAGTGGAAATCGCTTGAGCGCAGGAACCCGAAGCCGTCTGGCATTATTTCCAGCACACCTTCGCACGTCACGAGGCTGTCCGGATCGGGAGCCTGCTCAGGCTCGCGGAAGTCACGGCGATGACGGAAGTTCCGGTCGTTGTCGAAACGCTGCTGACCTCCCTGTTGCTGGTAGGATGGTTGCTGGAACGACTGCTGTTGTTGTTGCTGTTGTTGCTGTTGAGCCGGCTGTTGAGCCGGCTGTTGTTGTTGCCGCTGCATCGGTTGTGCATCCGGTGATGCAGGGGCATTCATAGAAGCAGGAGCAGGCCGGTTTTCAAGCGGCGGATGGACGGGGCGG
This sequence comes from Bacteroidota bacterium, assembly GCA_046052625.1. Taxonomy (GTDB): domain Bacteria; phylum Bacteroidota; class Bacteroidia; order AKYH767-A; family 2013-40CM-41-45; genus Pollutiaquabacter. Next base: position 4,755 of record JBJOMA010000326.1, on the reverse strand, counting down.
CGCTCCGGACGATTCTGCGTCACTTTCACACTGGGTTCAAGTTTCACCTGTTCGGGAGTTTCCGTTTCACGGTTCTCGGGAACCACGCGCTGGCGACGGGGGCGAGCACCGTCTCCGGCTGCGCTATCTTTTTCGGAATCCGTCGCTTTGGTTTCCTTGGTTTCCTTGTTTTCCTTGGTCTCCTTGGCTTCCTTGGCTTCCTTGGTGGCTTTCTGTTCTTTTGTCGGACGACCGACACGCGCAGGTTTTTCAGTCTTAGGGAAAGCTGCAGGCGTAAGGGCCTGCTGGTCAAGGATCTTGTAAATCAATTCCTGCTTCCGTAAATCGTCGGAGTTCGGTATGTTCATCGAACGGGCGATCTCTTTCAGCTCGTTCACTAACTTGTCATTCAATTCTGTGATATCGTACATGATAGGGTTGCTACTCCGCTGCCGTAAATTCCGTTCAGCGGATTATTGATAGTGGTTCAAAGAAGGTTTGCGGTATTCGATAAATACGCCGGAAATTCCGTTGTCTGGTAGTGCACAATAAGGAAAGGTGAGGGGAAGAAGCAGCGTCGGTAAATAGGGATTGGAAACCCCACGCTTCGTATTCGCTTCTGCAATGATAGGCATAAGGCCGCAAAAAGCCAAATTGCGCCCCTTTATTTATCCACATTATTTTGCTGAAAACGCATAATATGCTCCGGTAGGATGATAATTCGAAGGAATTTATCACATTTGACATCCCTCTAATTGCTCCGAATCCTTCCTATGATCCAACGTATTCAAACCCTGTTCTTACTTGTGGTAGCGCTGCTGTCCGCGTTGCTCTTTTACATTCCCGTATATACGATACCGGTCGTGTCTCCCGTTGAACCGGTTGCCGGCAATGATTACCTGGTTTCTTCGAATACCTTGCTGTCCATTATCAACGGTTCCGTCGGAATACTTTCGTTAGTCTGCATCTTCCTCTTCCGTAACCGCAATCTGCAAATGCGGTTGGCCAATGTCAATCTGTTGCTGATCTGTATCCTGATCGGGTTGCTCTTTTTCCTGGCGGACACTTTGGGTACTACCCGACAGGCGCCCATCAGCTACGGCTATGGATCATATCTTCCGTTGATTCAGCTCATTTTCACTTTTCTTGCATCTCGTGCAATCCGTAAGGACGAAGAGCTGGTCCGTTCAGCCGACCGTTTGCGCTGATCTTTTATTCTCTTTTCCCGAATGCCCGTTCGCATTTGCCTGCTTTCCGATACCCATGGTCACCTCGACGATCGTATTCTCGAATTGGTGAGGGATGCTGACGAAATCTGGCATGCGGGTGATTTCGGTGATATCGCTGTCTCCGATCGTCTGAAATCGCTGAAAACGTTGCGAGGCGTCTATGGGAATATCGACGGTCAGCCGCTCCGATCACTACATCCCGAGTACTTATCCTTCAATGTCGAAGACGTCAAGGTGCTCATGATACATATCGCCGGTCCCTTCGGTTCGTATGCACCGGGAACCCGGAAATTAATTGACGAGCTTCGACCGAATGTGCTGGTATGCGGTCATTCACACATCCTGAAAGTGCAGTTCGACCAGCGACACAAATTGCTGTTTGTGAATCCTGGCGCCGCGGGCAAACATGGATTCCACAAGGTGCGTACGCTTCTGCGATTTACCGTTTCCGGCGACCGTCTGACGGACCTGGAAGCGGTGGAGCTTGGACTGCGCGGAGCAATCGGATAAGGAAGCGAAGGGTCAGATCACCTCGATACTGGCCGCGTTGATCCATCCTACGGTTCCGTTGGCGATGCGGATCTTCTTCCAATCGTTCAGTTCATCCAGCACTTCGACTTTCGTCCCTTCATGAAGGATGAAGAGATCGTTGCCTTTCTCATCGGGCGAGCTCTTGACATAACTGCTGGCATCCATGATTATGGCTGAAGACGTACCTGCTTCGAGATCGGTTTTATAGTCTGCAACCAGCCAGAGGAATATCGAAACGGGAATGAGGAGCAAGGCCAAGCCAAGTCCGCTCTTACGAGTTTTCAGATTGGAGGAGAACAGGTAAAAGGTAAGTGCAGCGAAAAACAGGAAGCTGCAGAGCACCAGCAGGAGACAAAGCAAGCTGTCTGATAAAGATTGCGTCAGCGTCCTGCCCCAACGGACATAGAACACCTCCGGCATCGCATCGATCTTGTCCGCCGTTTTAAGTTGGACAATCTTCATGTTGAAAGCGATGTCTTCATCAGAAGGGGAAAGACGATATGCGCGTTCATAGTGAAGGATGGAGGGGGCGATACGCTTATCCTTATAGTAGGCATTGGCGAGGTTGAACTCCAGCTCCGGAGCACTCATGCCCGTCGACAAGGCAGAATCGTACCACTGGATTGCGGAAGTGTAATCTTTCGCTTCATACGCGCTGTTTCCTTTCAAGAAAAACGAGTCGGCAACTGCATTCCGGGTAGCCTTCGACGAAAAGACAGTGGAGATCAACAGGGCGACCGGTAAAAAGACGTTCAGGAGTCGTTTTCTTCTGTTCATGACCGGATGGTGTTTTCAAGTCGGGTGATCACTGACAGTCCTTGCTTATAAAGAGTTTGTTCATCCGAGCCCGAACTGCCGGCGAAGCGTGCGAATTCACAAGCATCTGTCGATCGGATGAAATCGTCAATCAGTTCCTTGGGAACGCCTTTTCTTTCGAGGGCCTCTGATGCCGTTTGCTTGGAAAGATCTGCTACCGGTATTCCGAGTTTGTCACTTACGAATCCCCACAGTGCACGGAAAAGTTCGTCGAGGAATTTATCCCGCTCTTTCAGATCCATAAAACCCTTTGCGGTGCTCAGTCGCTTCAATGCGGTCTTGCTGGCACGCTCGCTCTTCAATAAAGTGACATTAGACAGTTTTTCGCGGTAACGCTTAAGGAGAAATGCGGCGACTACGAAAAGTCCTGCCGGAAGGAGGAAGAGGAACCGGAAAAGCGTCGATCCGAAACAGCGTTCAGCGGTTGAACGCCAATCGGGGTTACCGGTCTTGATATACAAAATGTCCTTTCCGATCAGTTGAATATCCGATTTGTTGGCGGTCGTTACGGTCGTTGTAACAGTCTCGTTACCTTTTTCAACCTGTAACAGCAGTTCAGGAGAGGGGATTTCCACGTACTGTTTTTTGTCAAGGTCGAAATACGTGAAAGGTTGCACCGACAATTTGTATTCTCCTGCAGTCCGAGGAATGATCAGGTATTCAAAAGTCTTGCTGCCTGTCACACCGGCTGCAGTGGCCGACGCATTCACGTTCTCTTTCGGCTCATAAGTCTCCATGTCCGGCGGGAAATCAACCTTTGGTGCATCCACCAGCTTCAGGTTGCCCTTGCCGCTGATCTTCATACGTAATGTCACCGCTTCATTGGTCTTAACTTTCTCCTTATCCAATGATATTTCGCAGGAGAATTTACCGACCGCACCGGAAAAACCGGAAGGCTCACCGGACGGGAGTTCTTTGACGTTGATACGGACCGCTGCGCTTTTGAGCGGCACCTTAACATCCTGAACGGAATTATTGAAGAACGGGTTGTTGAAGAACGGGTCGTTGAAGAACTGGTTGAACGGGTCGTTGTTCCGCTGCCGCTTGACTTGTACACGGGCGATTACCTCACCCTTCATGGCATCGACCTCTAATGCACCGGAACGCTGCGGGAATAGCACCAACTTCTTGATCTCCCCCACACGATAGGTGACGCCGTCCAGATTCTCCTGATGGAATTCCGGTCGCTGGGGAAGCGGTATTTCCTGGCTCCAAAAACCGGTCAGGTTAGGGAGTTTTTCTAAGGAATAGTTCAAAAGATCGACGCGTGTGTACAGTTTGTAGGTCACGACGATTGCTTCACCGCGGTAGGCACTGCTCTTGTCGACACTTGCTTTCAGAAATACGTTGCTGGAGAGAGAGGTGTTGTCCTGTCCGCCGCCTTGTCCGCCTTGCGGTCGGTTCCCTTTTACGACCGTGACATTGACTGTATTCGAAATCAGACGGTCGTTGCCTACAAGTACTTCGGCACCCGGAATCTTGAAGTTCCCTTCTTTTACGGCCTGAAGTACATAGGTGAAAGAATAGGATTGGGTCACGCTGCCGTTGATGATCTGCATATTGGACGACTGGCTCGGCCCCATCAGTACGTTGAAATCCTGGAAAGAAGGCGCTTTGAAGTTGCGTACATTACCGCTTCCGTTCACCGTGAAGGTGACCTGGAACTGGTCACCCACAGCCAGATTATTGTCGGTTACCGAGGCCGTAAACCGGTCTGAGTCGGCCGACACCAGTAATGGCAGCAGCAAAGCGAAAAGCAGGTACAGCCACTGCCTCTCGACTGTCAGTGTCCGTTTGCAATTATTCAAAATATGAATCATGTACCTTTTATTACCAGTTCTTTTCAATTCGTACACGAACTGCTTCTTTTTTATTCAATTTCTCCTGTAACTTCTTTTCGTCGTTGTTCAGGGCTTGAAGAATTTTTTCTGCATCTTCTTTCGATATGCCCTTTTTTCCGGATGCTTTTTGCTGCTCCCCGTTTTTCTTTTCCTGGTCTTTTTCTGCGGACGACTGCTGATCCTGTTGCTGTTGATCCTTCTTTTGCTTTTCTTTTTCCTGTTGTTGCTGTTGTTGCTGTTCTTGCTGTTGCTTGTCTTGGCCGGACTTGTTCTGTTGCTGCTGCTGTTGTTGCTGTTGGCGCAACATCGACTGCGCATAAGCGAGATTATATCGCGTGTCGTTGTCTTGCGGAGAAAGC
>JBJOMA010000325.1:0-3519 GCA_046052625.1 Bacteroidota bacterium | reverse complement strand
ACTACCGGTTACAAGTACGACACCGGATTGGTGTTCACCCCCGTCAAGCGGACGGCAAAGGTAGCAAATTTTTCAACAATTAAGCTCTTAATCAGCTCCATGGTGAATTGCTCACTCTCATAGTGGCCGATATCGGCGATAATGAGCTGTCCCTCCGCATCAAAAAACTGGTGATACTTGAAATCCGCGGTTAAAAACAGGTCTGCGCCCGCTTTTTTGGCATCATTCAATAAAAAGCTGCCCGATCCGCCGCAAACGGCGACTTTCTGAATGCTCTTGCCCCGCAATGCCGTATGACGGACGCAACCGGCGAGCATGCTTTCCTTGATTTTTTGCAAAAATTCAAGCTCACCGACTGGTGCGGCAAGTTCGCCGATCAGACCGGCGCCGACTCCTGTATGCTGATTTTCAAGGGTGTAGATATCATAGGCGATTTCTTCGTAGGGATGGGAGGCACGTAACGCCTTGAGGATCGCTCCTTCTTTCCATCGCTCATAAACCACCTCGATACGCAATTCATTTTCTGCGTGATGCTCACCCTTTTTTCCGACGAACGGATCCGTTTCCGGACCGGCCCTGAACGTGCCGGTGCCTTCAGTATTGAAACTGCAGGAATCATATTTCCCGATGGAGCCTGCGCCGGCTCCGAACAGCGCCGACCGCACCGCCTCACTCTGAAGCAGCGGGACAAAGGTGACCAACTTGCGCAACAGCCCGGTCTTGGGCGAGAGTACGCTCAATGCCCTCAGCCCCAATCGACCGGCAATCATGCGGTTCACACCGTCCCGGACATTGTCCAGATTGGTATGGATGGCATAGATGGCCACATCATTACGGATGGCAGCCATCACGGTGCGTTCGATATAATTCTTGCCGTTCAACCGCTTCAAGCCGCCAAAGATGACGGGGTGATGGCAAACGATCAGGTTGCATCCCGTAGACACCGCCTCGGCCACGACCGCCTCTGTACAGTCGAGCGAAACCAGTATCCCGTTGACCGCAGTGGCGGGATCACCTACGAGCAGACCGGAATTGTCATAGGATTCCTGCAGGGAAGGAGGTGCAAAGGACTCCAGATGTGCGATGACCTCAGCAATGGAAGTGACTGACATGAAAATGTGTTTTGCAGGTTGGTCAGGCGAAGATACCGATTCGGGAACGACGAGGTTCAATTTAAGTTCCATGTTCCATGTTCCATGTTTAATATTTCGCGCAAATCTTAATACTTGCAACTTGGAACCTGGAACTTACAACCTTTCAATCTCGCTATCCATCAATTAAGTCGTACTTTCGCCGTGTGAATTCCTTGCGCCGGCTGTTATTCCCTTTTTCACTCCTTTATGGACTGGCGATCAGGGTGCGAAACCAGCTCTTTGATCACGGCATCCTGAAGAGCTACGCCTTTGCCGTCCGAACCATCGGAGTCGGCAACCTGTCTGTCGGCGGTACCGGAAAAACGCCCCATATCGAATACCTGATCCGCCTGCTGAAAAAAGACCATCGGCTGTCTACCCTCAGTCGCGGGTACGGAAGGCAAACGAAGGGATTCATCCTGGCATCGGGCTCGGCGAGTGCAAGTACCATCGGCGACGAACCGATGCAATACTTTACAAAGTTCAATGACATCCGCGTAGCAGTCGGTGAAAAACGTAAGGAAGCCATCGAGGAGATCCTGAAGCGGGAACCGGATACGGATGTCATCCTCATGGATGATAACTTCCAGCACCGTCAGGTCAAAGCCGGTCTCCAGATCCTGCTGATCAACTACGAATCCCTGAAGGTGAACGAACTTCTTCTTCCGGCAGGCAACCTACGGGAGCCCTATTCCTCCATCCGGCGCGCCGACATCGTCATCATCAGCAAGACACCCAATATCCTGGTGCCGATCGAGCGTAAACGCATCCTGGACGAAGTCGGCATTGAAAAAGATCAGCCGGTCTTTTTCACCTTCTACCGCTACGGAGAATTCGTGCGGCTGCACGGACAGCAGAGCGGGCTCATGATGATGGGCGCGAATTATTACCTGGAAAAACGTTTTACCATCCTCTTGGTCACCGGAATCGCCAATCCGTCCGGACTGATCGAGCACTTGCGTAGAAGGACCGACAAGCTGGAGACCGTCACATTCCCCGATCATCATCAGTACACGGCGAAAGACCTCGACAGGATCAAAGAGCTTTTCGACCAGATACCCAACACCAGCAAGATCATCGTGACTACCGAAAAAGATGCGATGCGTTTCCTCCATCCTGAAATAGAGTCGCTCTCGCAGAAACTTCCGGTGTTCTATGTCCCTATCGAGGTGGAATTCCATCAGGACCGGGACAGGTTCGACCAGCTCATCCGACAGTACGCAGGATCCGACAACCATATCCTCTGATCGCACCTGCCTGATCAGGAAGAATATCCGTGCCACTTATCAAAAACTTCTTTTCAATCATGTTCAACCGGCTTTTATGCCTGTTCCTGTTGGTCTGCGAAGTAGCCAGCGGACAGTTTTCGCAACAAAACATCAACCTGTTGTCGCAATTCGACGACCCCAACGTAGTTCCTGAACCTATTTACGGCATCCGCTATCAGGGCTGCTGGGGCTGGGTGAATCCGGCCGACGGTCGCGAATACGGCATCATCGGCTCGACCGACGGCACCTACATCGTTGAAGTGACGAACCCGAACACTCCGGTTTTGCGCGACTATGTGGCGGGCGCCAGTCAGGCGAGGATCTGGCACGAGTACAAGACCTATCAGAATTACCTGTACATCATCTCGGACGGTGGCGGAAATACGCTTCAGATCGCCGATTTGAGCTACCTGCCCGATTCCGTCCATGTGATTTACGACAGCAATGTCATCTTCGACAGCGGCCACACCCTTTTCGTAGACAACGACCTGCTGTACGTGGCTTCGGTGACCAAACCCTCGGCACCTTCTTCTTCCATGAATGTCTATTCACTCGCCAATCCGGCCATGCCGCAACTGATCCGGCGGCTGGACAACGACTTTCCTGCCATCAACGCCGTGCACGACATGTACGTGTTCAACGACACCGTCTTCGCATCGTGTGGCTACCAGGGACTTTATATTTTCCGGTTCGACCGGACCACCACGCATTTCCAGCAGCTCGGGTCACTCACCGTCTATCCGGACGCCGGATACAACCACAGCACCTTCGCCGACCAGAGTCACTCGGTGCTGTACATGTGCGACGAAGTACCGGAAGGCATGGCCGTCAAAGTGGTCGACATCACGGACCTTTCCGCCCCGACGGTCATTGACACCTTCGCAACGAATCCGCTGGCGACTCCGCACAACCCGTATGTGATCGGCGACAACCTGTATATCGCCTACTATCAGGATGGTGTCCGGTCCTTTGACATTTCCAATCCGCAGGCGCCGGTTTCCAACGGTTATTTCGACACGCATTATCAGAATCCGGCCGGCACCTACCCTTCGCCGCCCTACCAGGGATGCTGGGGCATTTACACGGATCTGCCCAGTGGTCACCTGCTGGCCAGCGAC
>JBJOMA010000324.1:0-4906 GCA_046052625.1 Bacteroidota bacterium | reverse complement strand
TCCCTTGGCAGCAGCCACTTCCCGGAGGATATCCTGGAAAAAGTGCGCGATACTTCCGACAAAGTGCACATCCAGTTTACTGTAGTCCGGGTAATGACAGACGTACAAGTCGAAGAACTCTTCGAATCCTTTACGGACGGTCTGCCGGACCCATCCGTCGTTGGGATGATTAGAAAGGAACGCTGCGAAAGAAGCCAGCCAGACATTTCCTCCGGATCTGCCATATACGTTCTCGATCATGATCTCCTTGTTCATCACATATCTGGTCTCGAAAGAACGACGGATATCGTCCGGGAGTATGCCGTACAGATAATGGGTGATGAGTTTTTTACCCAGCCAGCTACCGCTGCCCTCGTCGCCCATGATGTAACCTAGTCCGTAGTTGTTGTGATGTATCAGTCGGCCGTCAAAGTAGCAGGAATTACTGCCGGTTCCCAATATACAAGCGATTCCGGGCTGGTCACCGCACGTGGCCAGGACAGAGGCCATGATGTCATGATCGACCTCCACCTCCGCCGATGGAAAAAAGGTCCGGAGCGCCATCTCTATTTTCGCATTCCGCTCGGTACTTGAGCATCCTGCACCGAAGAAATGGACTTCCCGTACGCGTTCCCGGAAAGCTGTGAGGTCCGGATTAGCATTCAGTTCCTTGAGCACGAACGTTTCGTCACAGAAGTACGGGTTGAAACCCGCCGTGCTTGTCTTTGTACCAACGATGCCGTCGACAATCGGCAACCAGTCACATTTCGTAGAACCGCTATCGGCAACCAGTATCATTTCAGAGAAAGTGTTTTATTGTTTTCCGCAAACTTACGAATCGGGCACCGGTCAAAGGATGAAATCGGTAGAGAGAAAGGTGGATTTTCGCTCTTCAAGGATGGTCCCCAGTATTCGGTCGTTGAGTTCGCTTTGCTTTACCGCCACCAGCGTCCGGATGGAAAAAACGCGCAAGGCATCACTGACACTCAATGTCCCTTCCGCCGAATCCTTACGGCCGTTGAACGGAAAAACATCGGGACCGCGCTGACACTGGCTGTTGATATTGACACGACATACCTGATTGACCAGCGGATCCACCAGTCGCGTGATTACATCCGGGTCTGTCGAGAAAATGCTGACTTGCTGACCGTAATTGGAACGCACGATGTAATCGATTGGCTGTCGGATGTCATTGAACGGAACCACCGGGATTACCGGACCGAATTGCTCTTCATGATAGACACGCATTTCACTAGAAACCGGAAATAGCACAGCCGGATGCAGATAAGTGGCCTCACTGACGCCGCCACCCTGATTGATCACATTCGCACCTTTCGAGCGCGCATCGTCAATCAGTCCGGACAGATAATCGATCTTACCGCTTTCCGGCAACGGGGTGAGCATCACCTGCTCTTCCCAGGGCATTCCGGAACGGATAGCTTTCAACCGGGAGCAGTATTTATCTAAAAACGGCTTGCAGACCTTTTCATGCACGAACAGGATCTTCAACGCCGTACAACGCTGACCGTTGAAGGAAAGAGTTCCGGTGATACATTCCTCGACGGTGAGATCAAGATCGGCATCCGGCATGATGATCGCCGGATTCTTAGCTTCAAGTCCCAGGGCGGCGCGAAGACGGTTCGGATACGGATGCTGCTTCTTGAGGATGTTGGCTACGCGACTGGTCCCGATGAAGGAAAGTACATCCACCTGACCGGATTCCATAAGGGCGCCACTGGTTTCAGGACCTTCCCCGTAGATGAAATTGATTACACCTTTAGGAAAACAATCGCGGAATACCTCCAGCAACGGACGGTGAAGCAGGACGCCGTAACGGGCAGGTTTGAATACTACGGAATTCCCCATCAACAAAGCGGGAATCAGGCTGCAGTATGTCTCATTCAACGGGTAATTATAAGGTCCCATACAGAGTGCCACTCCCAAAGGACCACGGCGTATCTGCGCATAGACGCCCTGAACCTTTTGTATGCGCGAGCTGTCGCGGTCGAGCGCCTTCAGTGCGTCAATGGTCTCGTGGATATAATCGATCGTGCGGTCGAATTCCTTTCTTGAGTCAGCCAGCGTCTTCCCGATCTCCCACATGAGCAGCTTCACGACTTCCTCCCGCTTTTCCTTCATTCCCTTGGCGAAGCGTATCATGGCTTCTATGCGCTGCCGTACTTTCATTGTAGCCCATTCACCGCGCCCCTCGTCATACGAACGCAGTGCCGCATCCAATGCGTCCAGTGCCGCAGCTCGATCCATGACCGGCTGAGAGCCGATCCGGACCTGGCGGAGTGAGCCGTTTTCTGAAAGATGTATCGGAGAAAATACATCCGCTACCGGCCCGTTCCATTTACGTATTTCTCCGTCTACAAGATATTCACGTTGCTCAACCGGTTGGGACAATCGAAATGACTCAGGTATGGCTTCATGTACCGGAAACAACACAGTGTTTGCAATGCCGCCTGTTTGAAGCCCGGAAGGGGAAGATGGAATTGACATGGATTTTAGAATAGAATTGATGATTGATCCTGATTTCACAGATACAGGCCTACTACTTCAACGATGAATTTACGCGTATTTCAATTGAACTCAAAGAGAAGCAATCTCAAATAGCTGATAAAGAAAAAGGGAGCCCGTCGGCTCCCTTTTAAATACGTCCCTACCGGTTATTAATTAACGGACAATCATCAATTTACCGTTCGTACGGGCGCCGTTGGAGACAAGCGAGTACGTATAGATTCCTGCAGGCAACAGTTGACCGTTGCTGTCGTCGCCGATCCAGTTGTAATAGTGGATGCCGGCGGTTTGGAGTTCATTGAAGAGGACATTGACCTCGCGGCCGGTCACGTCATAGACGGACAGGGTTACATTGGCAGCGCCGTTCAGATTGTACGCGAAAACAGTGCTCGCGTTCATCGGGTTCGGCGCATTATAAATGCCGAGGTTCTTGTTGGTGATGTTGTTGACGTTGGAGGGAGAAGTGGTTCCCACTACACCGGCAAACGGAGTTCCGTCGGTATTATAGGTCTCCGGAGGAGTGGTGGTCAGATCCATGAAGATGTCCGCATTGTTGGCATCCTTACCGGAGTTCACACCGACTTCATCGCGGAAAACAATTCCCAGACGGGCGATGGAGGTACCCGCTACCGGACCGTTGCTGGCCTGGCTGTAATAAGCGACCGGATCGATAGTGATGGCCCAGATGGTACCACCTTGATTGGTCATCTGACCGATACCGTCATCTTGTCCCCAGTTACCGACAACATAGTTCCAAGAGGACCCGTCCAGGGGGCCCGGGACGTCATTACCACCGGAGTGCATGTACACTTTGGTGGCGGTGCCAAGTCCGGAAACACCCTGACTGGCATCATACGTAATTGTCAGGTCGTACTGGGCTTTCGCGAAAAAAGCAGAAACGACCAAAACTGCTGTAAGAAGTAATTGTTTTCTCATGAGATTTGTTTTTAGGTAGGACGTATTGTTATAACAGCGTAAAACTATTGATAGTTCTTGTAAATTTGATTCAGCTTGGCATCGGCTTACCAACATAGGTGTTAATTTCCGGTCCGGGCAAGGTTTTTGATAGTATACCCCTATGCGATTCAACACTAAAAAAGCAGTTTTTTTCGGGTTTTTTATCGTTTTGTCGCTTTGCCTAAATCCTGCAATTGTGCAAAGCCAGGTCGTTTATTCGAATCCCAGGTTCTTCGGGAGCATGGATTCCGTTTCCATCTATTTCGACGCCAACCGTGGCAATGGCGGACTCTCTAATTTCTCAGGTCCGGTCTATGCCCACACCGGAGTCATCACAAATGTCTCCAATCAATGGCGATACGTGAAAGCGGCATGGGGATCGACTGACCCCGCCGTATTGATGACATCGCTCGGGAACGGATTGTATAGAATTTCCTTCCGCCCCCGGGCATACTTCGGAGTACCGGCCGGTGAGACCATCCGGAAAATTGCATTCGTTTTCCGTAACGCTTCCGGTTCTGTAACGGGGCGGAACGCGGACGGAAGCGACATTTTCCTCGATCTGGCCGACAGTACCCGGATCAATTGCGCAATCATTCAACCGGTCCAGGAAACCGGCGCACCGATTCCGACGCTTACCATCGGTCAATCGCTATCCCTCGTCGGAATAGCCGATTCCAGCTGCCGACTTTCGTTTACACTGGACGGAACCCCGGTCGATTCGGTTACGAACGACACCTTGTCTTCCAATATCATTGCCGCCTCCACAGGCTATCATACGGTCCGCCTCATCGCTCGGGGAATCACAACTGCAGATACAGCGACCATATCCTTTTTAGTAAATCCCGTTACACAAACGGCTTCACTTCCTGCAGGCAGCCTGGACGGAGTTACATACCTGAACGACTCCACCGTACGGTTTAATCTTTTTGCGCCGCATAAACAATTCGTCTACGTACTTGGCGACTTCAACAACTGGCAGGTGGATACCGGATACTTGATGCAACGGACACCCGACAGCTCCAGGTATTGGCTGGATATCACAGGACTTACGCCCGGCAGGGAATATGTATATCAATACTATGTTGACGCTACCCTGAAAATCGCGGATCCCTATGCCGAGAAGATCCTGGATCCGTCCAACGACAACGGTATCGGCAGCGCGACTTACCCGAACCCGACTCCCTACCCGACCGGTCTCACAACAGGTGTTGCCGCTGTGCTGCAGACCGCCCGTCCGGCTTACAACTGGCAGACCGTTAATTTCACCCGACCTGAAAAAACCGATCTGGTCATTTACGAGTTACTCCTGCGTGACTTCCGTACCGCACATAACTACCAGTCCGTCATCGACACCCTACCCTATTTGCAGCGACTTGGAATCAACGCCATAGAATTCATGCCCATCAATGAATTCAACGGCAATCAGAGCTGGGGATACAATCCT
>JBJOMA010000323.1:0-10515 GCA_046052625.1 Bacteroidota bacterium | reverse complement strand
ACGATTGTTGAAAGTTCCCACAAAGCAGTAGTACCTTTGGAAAATGCAAGAGCCTGCGGATTGGTTTGAAAACTGGTTTGACTCCCCGTATTACCACCTGCTTTACCGGCACCGTGACACCGTGGAAGCCCGGGAATTCCTGGACCGGCTGATCAGCAGGATTCCTTTCCATAAGGGAGCGACCGTACTGGACGTCGCGTGCGGAAAAGGTCGCCACTCCATCTATCTGAACAGCAAGGGATTCGATGTGACGGGCTTCGACCTCTCGGAAAAAAGCATTGAGCATAACCTGGACTACGAGAATGATCGGTTACATTTCTACCGTCACGATATGCGTGAAGTGTTTCGCGTGAATTATTTCGATTATGTCGTTAACCTCTTCTCCAGCTTCGGCTACTTTGAAAGTGACCGGGACAATCTCCATGCCCTGCGTTCGTCAGTGAAAGCCTTGAAAAGAGGCGGCACTTTTGTACTCGACTATGCCAACAGCATATGGATCAGGAATACCCTGGTACAGGAATCGGAAGAGACTGCGGACGGCATCCTCTTCAAGATCAGAAAACGCATCCGTGAACCTTTCGTGGAAAAAGAGATCCAATTGACAGACGGAACCGAGGTGCATCATTACCTTGAGCGGCTGCGTTTATTCGAACCGGAAGTGCTTACGGACATGATGCAGTCGTGCGGACTCGAAATCAAGTCGGTTTACGGTGATTATGACCTGCAACCCTTCGAACCGTTACGTTCTTCCCGGACGATTGTTGTAGCGGTAAAGAAATAATACGACCTTTAACCGACTACCGTCCGACGAATGAACCTGACTCTTTTCCTTATCCTGTTCCTGTCGATCCTGCTTAGCGGCAGTGTGCTGTTCGTTTTCGGGAAAGTGACGGCACGAACCTTGAAGCTGATTCTTGCTTTCAGCGGCGCATACCTCTTCAGTCTGAGCCTTATTCATCTTTTGCCGGAAGTCTACGATTCCGGAGGAGCAACCATCGGTATGTTCATCCTGCTGGGATTCTTCCTGCAGATCGTTTTAGAGATCTTCTCGGAAGGTATCGAGCACGGTCACATGCATGTACACAAGGAACACGGCAATGCGTTTCCGATGGCCGTCATGCTGGGACTTTGCATTCATAGTTTCCTGGAAGGCATGCCGCTGGCACATCGCTTTCAGGATGAGGCGACAAGGAACTCCCTGCTGGCAGGAATCATCCTTCACCACATACCCGTCGCCATCGCCCTGATGACCATGCTACTGGATTCGGGTATCGGCAAACGCAGTTCCTTGCTTTACCTTACAGTTTTCGCGCTCATGGCACCGGCAGGTGCAGTGAGCGGTTCCTGGATGAGCGAAACATTTGCAAGGGACCTTACGCTTGTATTCGACCGGCTGATGGCTATCGTCATAGGCATCTTCTTGCACATTTCGACCACCATCCTTTTCGAATCCTATGAGGAGCACCGCTACAACCTGTATAAGCTCCTTACGATCCTTGCCGGAGCAGGCCTGGCGATGTTGACATGAAAAAAGCCGCTACCGAAAGGCAGCGGCTTGGAAAACCTTTTCTTACAAATCAGGCATTAAGCGCCTTAACGGCCGCCTTGATGGCTTCCATATCCGGAAAATCACCGGGCGAGGGAAGCACTTGCGCGTAACGCAGGACACCGTCCTTGTCGATGACGAAGGTAGCGCGGCGGGAAGTGTTGGCATAAACACCCGCGAAGGACTCCTGAACGACGTCGTAATCCTTGATGGCCTGCTTGTTGAAATCGGAGAGCAGCGGGTATTCTATATTATTATCCTCCTTGAAACGCTTAAGCGCGAAATGGGAGTCGACTGAAACGCCGACCACTTGAGCACCCAATCCGGCATACGTATTGAAATCTTCCTGGACCGTACACATCTCTTTGGAACAAACACCGGTCCATGCCATCGGGAAGAAGAAGAGCACAAGGTGCTTGCCTTTGAACTGATCGAGGGTGACCTCGTTCTTGTTGATATCGACTAATTTGAAATTGGGAGCGGGTTGTCCGATTTGTACCATGGTTGAGTTTTTTTTGCGGCGCAAAGATAGGAATTAGAAGGCGATTCCGAAGATATGCCGTAAGTTTGACCGGATGCCAAGACGCGTTTTCTCAAGCCATTATTCCCTGATAATCATAGGGTTGATACTGACCGTTTGCGCAGCCAATATCAATTGGGGCGGAGACCGTTGGAAAGACATTGTCGCGTCGGACGGCAAAGGCTACTATGCTTACCTGCCCGCGATCGTCATTTACAAGGATCTCAGCTTTGCTTTCCACGGCAACATTGAAAATCGCTATTACAGCCGGAATACCTTCTCCGATTACCGGGTGATTGTCGACGGAAAGCAGGTGAACAAATACACTGCGGGCACTGCGCTCCTGCAACTCCCCTTTTTCCTTGCTGCGCATCTCATCGCCTTGAGCTCGGATTATCCGGCGGACGGGTACTCCTTTCCTTATCAGATGACCATCAACCTCGCCGGCATCTTCTATCTTCTCTTAGGATTGTACTTTCTCGGAAGATGGCTGTCGGACGAAGGCGCTGCCAGATGGAGTATAACAATTGTACAAATCGGTCTGGCATTCGCGACACCGCTGTTCTACTACTCGGTTTGCGAGCCGGCCATGTCGCACGTCTATTCGTTCGCGGCCATATCCGCCATCTGCTTCTTTAGCCGCCGCTTTTTCACGATGCCAGGCAAGGCTGACTGGCTATTGCTGTGTGCCTTGCTCGGATTGTCGGTTGTCATTCGGCCGGTCAACGGACTGATTGTGCTCGCACTGCCATTTCTGGCCGGAACTCCGAAGCAGTTAATGATTAGCCGGGACCGACTGACCGTTCAACGCGGCAAATTCCTTGCAGGACTACTTGCCGGGATTGCCGTGTTTTCAATTCTGCCGGTCCTTTACCGGCTTCAGACCGGTCATTGGTGGATGTATACGTACGGTCAGGAGCATATTAACCTGTCGAATCCGCACCTAATCGATTTCCTGTTTTCCTATCGGAAAGGATTTTTCGTTTACACACCTTTCGCCTTTATATGCCTCTCCGGCTTTATTTTCTGGCGAGCAGAGGGATGGCGGCCTGTATTCCTCTTGGTCTTTTTGGTTGCCGTAGTCTATGTACTTTCCAGCTGGAGCGTATGGTGGTACGGCGGATCCTTCAGTCAGCGCGCCATGATCGAGTATCTTCCCTTCTTCGCCTTCCTTCTCACTAAATCGACGGATGGTAGCGGCCGTGCCGTTGGCAGATTAATGGCCTCAGCAACGGTTGTAACCGTCCTATTGTGTCAATTACAGACATACCAGTACCGATACTATCTGATACACTGGGAAAAAATGGACAAGGAGCATTACTGGAGGGTATTCCTGAAGACAAACGGAATAGGTGAATCGGGCAACCCTAACAAAGACCTGTTGGAGTGATCAGTATCCTTCCTTTTTCGCCTCGTTCCAATAGACATCCATTTCCTCCAGCGTCAGGTCGTGCAATGATTTTCCGGTATTGGCGACCGCCTTCTCTAAATACTGGAAGCGACGGATGAACTTCCGGTTGGTCCGTTCCAACGCTTCCTCCGGATTGATGTTCCGGAAACGGGCGTAGTTGATCAGCGCGAACAACACGTCCCCGAACTCCTCCGAGGCCTTGTCCGGGTGACCGGCCTCGCATTCGTGCCTGAATTCTCCAAGTTCCTCCTCCACCTTTTCCCAGACCTGCTCGGGACGCTCCCAGTCGAAACCGACTCCGCGCGCCTTCTCCTGTATACGCATGGATTTGATCAATGCCGGCAACGAACGAGGGACACCTCCCAATGCGGAAGTGTTTCCTTCTTTCAGCTTGAGCATCTCCCAGTTCCGTTTGACTTCTTCTTCGTCGGCCACCTGGACGTCACCATAAATGTGCGGATGGCGGTGAATGAGTTTCTCACACTGGGCATGGATGACACTCGCGATATCGAAGGCATCCTGCTCTGAACCGATTTTGGCATAGAACAGGATATGCAAAAGGATGTCGCCCAGTTCCTTCTTGATCGAATTCAGGTCGTTATCCAGAATGGCATCGGATAGCTCGTGCGTCTCTTCTATGGTAAGGTGACGAAGCGATTCCAGGGTCTGCTTCATGTCCCAGGGGCACTTTGCGCGCAGTTCATCCATTATGGTCGCCAGGCGTTCGAAGGCGGCTGCTCTGTCAGTCATGTTCATCAGTAAAGGATTTCGGATGCAAAATAAGCACTTGCAGGGTGCGTTGAACCTTTAGGTTGCAGGATTGTTCAACCGGTATGTCTTTACACTCCTTCCACGCCGAACACCTCCTGCCCGTTTCACTGACCGAAGCCTGGGACTTCTTCTCTTCCCCCCGAAACCTGTCCGTCATCACTCCTCCGGAAATGGATTTCCGGATCATCACGAAGCCGCTCGAAGAACGTACGTATGCCGGGCAGATCATCGCCTACAAGGTTTCTCCGCTTCCTTTCATGCGTACTACATGGGTGACAGAGATAACCCACGTCAGGGAGCCGGAATTCTTCGTAGACGAACAACGCATGGGACCGTATGCGCTTTGGCACCACCAACACCGTTTCGAACAGGTGGAAGGAGGAGTAAGGATGACCGACACCGTTCACTACCGTGTTCCGTTCGGATGGTTGGGCGATCTGCTGAACATCCTGTTCATACGTAAAAGGATCGAAGCAATTTTCCGGTATCGCCGAACAAAACTAGAACAGCTTTTCCCGAAGGAAAAGCCAACAAAAAAGCCGTCCTGATAAAGGGACGGCTTCCAGTCAGTTGAAGGTCGGTTTAATTCAATTTATAGGGCACTACGAGATTGAACTCGGGGATCCGCACATAGAATTGACGCTTGTCGATCAGCCGCTCCATCAGGTAACAGCCGAACATCTTTCCGATTTCAGAATCCAGATTGCATCCGGAGACGTACTGAAAGGATTCCCCGGTACCGATGATAGGTTGTTGACCGACTACGCCTTCCCCCTCTACTTCTCGGTTCGAACCGTTGGAATCGAGGATGTACCATTGACGGCGACGTAGCTGGATGGAGAAATCGCTGTTATTGGTGATGGTGATCCGATAGGCGAAAACATGCTGGTTTAACGTAGGCTCGCTCTGGTCTTGACGATAAAAGACTTCCACACCTACTTGGACCCCGGAAGTGACTTGAGTAATCATACTTGGACTCTGTAAAAACGTATTAATCAAATATAGAAAAGACAGTGGAATTCCAACCTAATTTTTGACAAACGAACAGCAACACACGGCCAACGTGCCAAATACCTCCTCCAACGTGAAAAAAATGCGAAATCAGGCTAAATTCCAATTTTGGAACGAAAATGAAATCTGGTTTTCCCTTGACTAAGGGTTCAGTTTTTCAAAGATTTCTTCCCACTGATCCGTCAATTTACGAACGGCGGCGTCCACCTCGTTGAATGACTTCAGTACCACCTCAAAACGTTGCTGATCACCATAGACCGCCGGATCGGCTAATTCGTTTTCAAGCCCTTTTTTCCGTTCGGTCATCGCACTCAGTTCTTTATCCAACTGCTCGAACCGCTGACGCAACTTTTTGTCATCGGGTTTCTTCTGATCCGGAGCAGGTTCGGTTTTAACTATGGGAGCAGCGGCCTTCTTCGCCTGTAGTTTCGGAGCCGCCGCCTTTGCGGCCTGTGCAGCTTCTGCTCTGGAAGCTTCGAACTCTTCGTAGCTGCCCGGATATTCACGTACTTTCCCGTCCTCCAGCCACCAGATCTTATTGGCGATACAAGACAGAAAATGTCGGTCGTGGGAAACGACAATGAAAGTCCCTGTATATTCTGAAAGCACATCGATAAGGATGGAGACCGAAAACATGTCCAAGTGGTTCGTCGGTTCGTCCAGGATCAGGAAATTGGCTTTGGTCAGAATGGTTTTTGCCAATGCGACGCGCGCTTTCTCGCCTCCTGAAAGCACCGAGATCTTCTTGAAAACATCGTCACCCGAGAAGAGGAACGCTCCGAGCAAGGCACGCAGATCAGATTCCTTCCGGTCCGTGGCCCATTCCGCCAACTCAGTGATCAGATCATTCTGCATGTTCAGCGACTCCAGCTGGTGCTGCGCATAGAACGCGGGGTGCACCTCGTGCACATCATCCGCGGAACCGACATAGGGCTCCGTACCGTTAATCATGCGAAGCAAGGTGGACTTCCCTTTACCGTTGGCGCCGATGAGGGCGATCTTGTCGCCACGCAATATCGTCGCCTCCGTATCTTTCATCAGGTGCAGGTCGCCGAATGACTTGTCCTTCACCCGGATATGAGCGACTTTCTTTCCGGGTTGCCGGCTGATATCGAAGCGGACCTTGATGTCGGAACCGTCGCTTTCGACCGCATCCACCTTTTCCAAGCGCTCAAGCATCTTGATCCTTGACTGGGCCATCTTGGCCTTGGAGGCCTTGGCACGGAAACGGTCGATCAGCTTCTCCTGCTCTTTGATGTACTGTTGCTGGTTACGGTATTGGGACTCCTGAAGTTCGAGCCGCTCGGTCTTAAGACGGATGTAATCGGAGAAATTGCCCGAATAGAGTGTGATCTTCTCATTGGCGATCTCCGCAATCTTATTTACGATCCGGTCCAGGAACCAACGGTCATGCGAAACGACAATCACCGTCCCTCGGTACCGTTGCAGGTACTCTTCGATCCACTGTATGGAAGGCAAGTCAAGGTGGTTGGTCGGTTCATCCAGAAGCAGCAGATCCGGTTCCTTCAGCATGATCCTGGCCAGCATGACGCGCATGCGCCAGCCGCCTGAGAATTCCTTATAAGAACGGGACAGGTCGGCGGTGGTGAATCCAAGACCTTCCAGAAGATCATCGGTTCGCTGACGAATACGGTATCCATCAAGCTGTTCGAAGCGCTCTTGCTTGTCGTGCAAGCGCTCGAGTAATTCCTGTGAGGTATCACCGCCCTCGAGCTGATGCAGGATTTCTTCAATCTCCTTCTCGATCTTCAACGCTTCTTCGAATGCACCGAGCGCGACTTCGCGGATGGGTTCATCTGTAGAAAAGCTGAGGAGATCCTGATTCAGAAATCCGATGGAAAGACCGCGGATGGCATTGATCTCTCCGCTCTCGATGGAATACTGACCGGTGATGATCCGCAACAAGGTGGATTTACCGGTCCCGTTCCTTCCGACCAAACCGATTTTCTCGCCGGGATTGATCTGCCAGGTCGCATCCTTATAAAGGTACCTGCCGCCAAACTCGAAACTGATGGAATTAAGTGTTAACACGGGTGCAAAGTTCCGAATATTAAACCGCAAAGGGAAATCCTTCCTGACCAAAGCGGACGAATTCACGTACTTTTTAAAAAAGAGATACATTTGCCGACAATCAAAAACGAATAACATGGGATTGATCAGCGAATTCAAATCTTTCATTCAGAGAGGCAACGTCCTGGACCTCGCAGTAGGTGTAGTCATCGGCAGCGCCTTCGGTAAAATAGTCGACTCCCTGGTCAGTGACATCCTCATGCCACCGATCGGATACATGATCGGAGGTATCAATTTCAATGACATCAAGTTTCACTTGAACACGCTAACCGCAGGTGCTCCGGACATCACCCTGAACATCGGGGCGTTCTTACAAATATGTGTCGAATTCATGATCGTCGCCTTTTCCATCTTTCTGGTTGTGAAAGGATTCAATCGAATGAAGACAAAACAAGCGGAAGCCCCTGCTGCTCCTCCTGCCCCTTCTGCCGAAGAGAAGCTGTTGACCGAAATCCGTGACCTATTGCGTAAACAATAATCCATTCAGAAAATCGACACACAACAAGTTATGATTCGTTACCTGCGCTCCCTTCTGCCGTTCATGCTGTCATTGACAGGTTTTTTTGTCTTTGCTCAACCCGCCAATGTGGCCAACATCGCCAAACTGACCGGCGACACCCTGATGGCTGCACGCTCGGATACCGCCTGGCATGCCGGCGGATTCGTCAACCTCAACTTCAGCCAGGTAAGCCTTTCCAACTGGGCTCCGGGCGGTGAAAGCTCTTACTCCGTCAACGGCAGTTTCAACGGATTCGCCAACTACGACAAAGGGCGTATCCGTTGGGACAACTCCCTGCTTCTCTCCTACGCATTGCAGAAAACGGCATCCAACGGAGTACGTAAGACAGACGACCAGATCGACTTCACTTCTAAATTCGGCTATAGACTGAAGAAGCATGTGAAATGGTACTACTCCGCCCTGCTCAACTTCAAGAGTCAGTTCGCCAACGGATATGACTACCCGGAGAAGCCCGTTATTTCCAAGTTCATGTCGCCCGCTTATGTGACTTCGTCCGTCGGTATCACGTGGCGTCCGACCGACTATTTCGAAGTACTCTTCTCACCGGTCACTTCGAAGATCACGTTCGTCCTGGATGACTCGATCGTCGGAAGCAACGGCCGTTACGGTGTAGAACCCGGCAACAATTCCAGGTCCGAAGTCGGTGCGTACCTCAACGCCCGCTTCCGTAAAGAAATCATGACCAACGTGACGCTTGCTTCACGGTTAGAACTTTTCGATAATTACACGGACAAGGTCATTTCCAACCGGGACAACGTAGATGTGAACTGGGAGACCGGCTTCCTGATGAAAGTGAACAAACTGATAACCGCCAGCATTGTGTTCCAGGTAGTTTACGACGACAACGTACTCTCCGACACCCAATTCAGGCAAGTCCTGGGTGTCGGTCTCGGCTACAAGTTCGCCAACCGCTGATACCATGTGGAAATTCCTGCTGGTTTTGATCGGCGGAGGAATCGGATCCGTGCTCAGGTTCGGGATTTCTCAGGCCATCGGTCGCTCCGGAGTGGCGGGTTTTCCATACGGCACGCTTACAGTGAACCTGACCGGTTGCCTGCTGATCGGTATAGTTGCAGGAATGCATTCCGGAACGACTTTGAGCGACAATACCAAACTGTTGCTGATCACCGGACTTTTGGGCGGATTCACTACGTTCTCATCTTTTTCCATTGAAACCGTGCAGCTCTTTCAGCAGCGGCAATTCATGGAAGGCTTCCTGTATGTCACCGCTTCCAACATTTTAGGAATAGGCTGTGCAGCGGCGGGGTACTGGACCACTTTAAAACAATGACATTCAACAATTTGACCGTTAACAGCCCGTGACAACTTCTGAAGGGATGTGTGTAGGGAGCATGGGCACAAGCGGTATATTTGGGGTACGAATTCCAATGCATGGGTGACCCCGCTTTCTCCGCGAAATTCCTACGGAGTTTTTTTATTCTTTCCTGGTTGATACTCGTAAGTTCGAGCGCCCGGGCCGGCAACCACGGCTATCAGCTGGTGGCCACGATGACCGACAACGACGGCCCCTTGACGTGTCTGACGTTTGATGCGACCCGCAATCTGATCATCCACGGCGATGCCTCCGGAAAACTGTATTTCAGGGATGCGAACACCGGTCAACTTTTCCGTAAGATAAACGCACATGGTGCTCCGGTGCAGGAGTTGACCTTCAACTCCAATGGCAACCTGTTGGTCAGTGCATCACAGGATGGAGAAATCAAGATTTATGATTTCTCTAAAGACGCAATCGTACAGAGCCTCTACTCTCCTGACTACTCAGGAGTCAACCTGGCTCTTTTTTCCATAGCTGACGGATTCATCTACTTCAACAGTGTCAACCGTATCTACAAGACCCGTTCCGATTTCTCCCAAAAAGTCAGCCTGGTCGCGGACGAAAAAGAACCCATTGCGGATGCCGCCATTTCCGCTGATCGCGGAACTTTCCTATATGCAAATGGCAAGACACTCAAGACTATTAATACACGTACGGATCAGGTCAAACAGGAAGTACAGCTGACTTCAGCTGCCATTTACGGAATTCGTTTCGTAAACGATACTGTTCTTGCAGTCTGGTGCAAGGACGGAACGCTTTCCATGCATCGCTTTTCGGACGGAACGTTGAGTGCGGAACCTTATCAATGGATGAAAGCAGGTCCTCCCGGCGACATGTGTTTCAGTCGCGACGGAAGCTTGATGGTATCCGGAAATGTGGGCAATTGGGCCCGGGTCATCCGTCCGCAGGAAAAGCAGGTCGTTCAGGAACTGTTCGGTCATAAAGGCCTCGTGACGACTGCCGTCTTCGGCGCTAATGAAGGTGTCCTGTTCACCGGAAGCAAGGACGGTTCACTTCGCATCTGGAAAAATCCTAAAATAGCTCCTGTCGACCCTATTAGTCCCTTAACGACTGTACAGAAAGAAGCAATCGCACAGGAAACCACTCCTACTTCATCCGCTCAATCGGCAGAAAAGAATACAACCGCAGTTACATCGACTCCTGCTCCCCCTACCCCGGAAGTAAGTTTGAATGAAGAGAACACACCGATTCTTATAGGCGGAAGGCAAGTGATACAGGCGGCAACCATCCATATCTCCACTCCGGTGCTGACGATTTATGTCTTCGACAACTCAACCATCGACGGAGA
>JBJOMA010000322.1:0-9914 GCA_046052625.1 Bacteroidota bacterium | reverse complement strand
TTCTTTGCAAAGTATTTTGTCTTCACGGCAGCACTCGATGCAGGTTATACAGGCTTGGTACTTATTGCCGTAGTCGGCTCTTTAATCGGGGTTTATTATTATTTCCGCCCCCTAATGGCTGTTTTTGGAGCAGAACAAGAGGGCCATTCAGTTGAACTTCCCCGTTCTACAGCATGGATACTTGTGCTCATGGCAATCTTTTCCGTAGTACTCGGAATTTACCCCGGACTTTTGTCCGGACTGGCACTGTGAATCGTGTGAAATTATTGTGAATTAGGGCTTTTCTGTTTTTTCCTTAACTGCAGATTTCCTAATATTGTCCTCCCGAAAACCGGGGTGTCAACCGAATTTTCTTCGTCTTTCTTTCGTTAATCAGAACACAGAATAATCATACATCATAACCTGTCTATCAGACCATGAGCAACACTTCTTCCAAAAGCAACATCCAGTCTATTCTCGCCGCGCTCGTTATCCCGATTGCCGTTGTAATCGGATTCGTCGTTTGGAAATTCGTTCTCGGAGACCCCTCCGGTTTTGAAGGCGGCGATCCGGAAAAAAACCCGTTGCCCAACCACATTCTCGCTATGATGTACAAGGGCGGATACATCGTTCCCGTTTTGATTGGCACCTTCATCACGGTCGTCACCTTTTCCATTGAGCGCTTTGTCTCCATTGGAAAGTCAAAGGGTACCGGCAACATCGACTCCTTCATTCGCAACATCCGCTCGCTGATGGCCAATGGCGATATCGCCGGTGCACAAGCCGCCTGCGCTAAGCAAAAAGGATCTATCGCCAACGTCGTCAATGCGGGTCTTACGGCTTATGTGAACATGCAGAACGACAAATCCATGGATAAGGAGCACAAACAGATGGCCATTCAGAAAGAGCTTGAAGAAGCGACGACGCTGGAGCTCCCGATGTTGTCCAAGAATCTGGTGATCATTTCAACGATTGCTTCCATTGCAACGCTGCTCGGTCTGTTCGGAACCGTACTCGGGATGATTCGTGCATTCGCAGCTCTCGCCACGGCGGGCGCTCCGGATGCTGTAGCCCTGTCCACCGGTATCTCCGAGGCGCTGATCAACACGGCGCTCGGTATCGGAACCTCTGCGCTCGCAATTATCATGTACAACTACTACACCAGCAAGATCGACAGCATCACGTACGGTATCGATGAAGCCGGCTACAGCGTCGTACAATCCTTCGCCGCCCGCGGCTGATTCCGTTCCGCTTAGCTTGCAACATCTTTCACGCACTGCGTAATGCCGAAGATCAAGATCCCGAAAAAGAGCCCCAGCCTGGACATGACCCCCATGGTCGACCTGGCCTTTCTGCTGGTGACTTTCTTTATGTTGACGACCAAGTTCCGCCCCGACGAACCGGTGGTCGTGGATCAGCCGTCGTCCGTCAGCGAAATTCCGTTACCGGACAAGGGCGTCATCATGCTTACGATTGATTCCAAGGGCCGTGTCTTTTTCAACGTCGAAGGACAGCAGACGCGTCGGGATATCCTTGAAAAGCTAGGTGAACGCTTTTCGCTTACTTTCAACGAGAAAGAGCAGAAGCGATTCGCAGTCCTTTCTTCGATCGGGGTTCCCAAAGAACAACTCAAAGAGTACCTGAATGCTTCGGACGACGACCGCAAAAAGATCAATGCGGCAACCCCGGGAATTCCGACCGACTCCACCAACAACGAACTCACCTTCTGGATCAATGCCGCGCGTAACGTGGCTCCGCGTTACAGTATCGCCATCAAGGGCGACCGCGACGCCGACATCCCCACCGTGAAACGCGTCATCAGCATCCTACAGGATAATAAAGCCAACCGCTTCGCCCTTATCACCAACCTGGAAGGCGCGGCCGCGGCCGAAAAGAAATAATCACCCCGTTGCCGACGTTCTAACTACGGCAACCTAGCAATACCCTTCTCCGGGCAACAAATACCATGGCAGAGGTACAACAACAAGACGGCGGTTCCGACAAAGGAAAACACAAGAAAGTCCGCGCCAAGAAATCGTCCACACACATCGACATGACGCCGATGGTGGACTTGGCGTTTTTGTTGCTGACGTTCTTCATCCTTACCACCACCTTCAGCAAGCCGAAGACCATGGACATCACCATGCCGGTCAAGGACAAGGTTCCTGAAGGTGAGGAAAGCAAGGTGCCGGCGTCCCAGACCATGTCTATCCTTCTTACGGAGAACGATCGGATCATTTGGTACCGATATAAGCCCAACGAGGACCCCACTCTGGTTGCTCCTACCGCCAACATCGCTGATTTCTCCATCGACGGTCCGCGCAGCATTCACAAAGTGATTCTGGAGCAGAACGCACTTGTGTACAATCTGGTGAAGATGGTCGAGGATTCCGCTAAGGCGGGACTCATCGAGAACAAGCCGGAGGTCATCAAGCAGCACAAGGCTTGGGTCAAGGCAGCGGAAAAGAAAGGACTGATCATCCTGATCAAACCGGATGAAAAGTCGAAGTACACCAACCTGGTCGACATTCTCGACGAAATGCTTGTCTGTAACGTCGCCCGATACGCTATTGTAGACTTGTCCGACGCTGAGAAGGACTTGATCGTTAATACGAAATAACCGTCTTGCGCATGAAAATACACGGCTGGAACGATGCGGTGAACCCTGAGCGGTTGGAGCTCGTGTTCGCCAACCGCAACAAGGAGTATGGTGGTTACGTCCTTCGCAAGAAGTATGAGAAAAGGGTGTTGATGGCGTTCATCGCCACATTGGCAGCCATACTGCTGGCCGTCGTCGTACCCAAGCTGATCACGATGTTGTCGGAAGCGGTCAATAATGCCAAGCAGGCGATGACTGAAGAGCTGGTCATGGCAGAACCGCCCCCAATCGACAAATCGACTCCTCCTCCCCCGCCTGTAATCCCTCCTCCTCCTGTTCAGCAAACCATCAAGTTCACCCCGCCGAAGGTGGTGAAGGATGAGGAAGTACAGGAACCGCCGCCAACGCAGGAAGAAGTGAAGGAGACGCAGGTGAGTACGGTAACCCAGGAGGGCTCCAAGGACATTATTGATGTTCCGACGGAAGTCGGAGACCCGGACGAAGGAAAGATTTTTACCGTGGTAGAAGAAATGCCCGGATTCCCCGGCGGTGAAGAGGAACTGTTCAAATACCTCCGCAAGAACATTAAATATCCTCCCGTTGCCCGTGAAAACGGCATGCAGGGCCGTGTTTTTGTCACCTTCGTAGTTGACAAGGACGGTAAAGTGAAAGACGCCCGTGTCTTGAAGGGCGTCGGCGGCGGATGTGACGAGGAGGCGCTGCGCGTCATCCGCGCTATGCCCGACTGGAAGGCCGGTAAGCAGAATGGGCGCGCCGTATCCGTGCAGTACAACCTGCCGGTGAATTTCACCCTGAAATGATTTCACATGACGACGGAGTTCAACCGTGCGTCTGTTTTCAGATTCTATTTCAATCTGGTCATGGTCGTCGTATATGCGGCCGTAGGTTTTGCCATAGCATTCCGTATACTGGTTCCTGATCTTGCCCGTACCAACCGTATTGTAGTTGTAACAACACTTCTGCTATACGCGGCCTATCGTTTATTCAAAACAGTCAAACGGAGCAAATCCGAACCGGACAACACCTCTGCGGAATGATCACCCCTCGAATCGTTTTATTCGTATCCGCACTCTTTTTATGGGCCTGCGGATCTTCAGAAAGGCCTTCCTATGACGATACGCCCGTCATGGGTAATGTGCAAATCGTCGTGGATGAATCGTTTCAGCCGCTGGTAGAAGCGGAGCTGCAGACGTTCATGAAGCTTTACAAATATGCTACGGTCCGTGCTGATTACCTGCCGGAAAGCGAAGTTTTCAAACGGCTGCTGAATGATGATTCTGTCCGTATTGCAATCGTATCGAGGGACCTCACCGCAGAAGAAGCACATTGGTTCGAATGTAAAAAAATCATTCCGCGCAGGACACCGGTTGCTATTGACGCCGTCGCATTGGTGCTTAACAAGCAGAATCCGGATACCCTGTTGACCTTCGACCGGCTTCAATCGCTTTTTAATGGAGAAATAAAAAGATGGTCAGAACTCTCACGCGCCTCTCTATTGGATTCAGTGCGTATTGTTTTTGACAAGAACGGCTCCGGTAACACACGCTTTTTGAAAGAACAGTTTCTCGGTGCCGCTTCTTTTCCGCCCAACTGTTACGCAACCAATTCAAATGCTGCAGTCATTGACTATGTTTCTCAAACACGGGGAGCCATCGGAGTCGTCAGTGTCAACTGGATCAGTGACCGGGAAGACCCCGAAGTCGAGCGGTTTCTGGACAAGGTCAACATAGTTGCCGTCAGCGCAACGGATGACACGGTTGGAACCGAATTTTTCGGTCCTTATCAAGCCTATATCGCCCTGAAAAAATACCCGTTGACTCGAAAAATCCAGGTTATCAGCCGCGAAGGAAGAAACGGGCTTGGCACAGGTTTTGCCTCTTTCTTTGCGGGAGATTCCGGACAGCGCCTCGTCCGCCTTTCAGGAATGCTTCCCGCCAACATGCCGGTACGAATCATACATGTAAGTGAATGAATATGAAAACCAACATCCGAATCCTTTTTACTGCCTTTACTGCGTCAATCGCACTTGGGACAACAGCCCAGACACTGGATGAGGCCAAACGTCTGACAGAAAACGAGCAATACGAAGCGGCTAGTGCGATTTATAGCCAACTTCTTAGCAAGGAGCCCTCTAATACCGCCTATTACTATTATTTCTCCGAAAACCTTTTGTTGGCGGAAAATCCTGACTCTGCGAAACTGGTGCTTGAAAAAGGTAAGACGATTGATCCATCCGCCGGCCTAATCAAAATCGGTCTGGCGAAGGAGCTGTTGAATCGAATCAATGCCCGTGAAGCCAGAATAGCCAGCGAAAAGGACCCCGGAGATTCGGAAATGAAACGCCGCGCAACTGAAGCAGAGCAACACGTGGCATCCGCCACTACGCTTATCAATGAAGCCATTGCCGCCGCCCCCGCGAAGTCAGCAACTGTTTATATCGAAGCTGCCGACGCGTTGATCCGATACAAGAATAAGAACTTTGAGCAGGCCGAAACTTACCTCAAGAAAGCGAAGACGATCGAGCCGAAAAACAAAGAGATCGATCTGTTATACGGCGATATCTATACGGAACTTAATAACGGGTCGCTCGCTGCGGAGTATTATAATGCAGCCGGAGCCAACGACCGCACGTCACCCCGTGCAGTCGTCAGCAAAGGCCGACTCTACAAACGATCCACTAATTATGAGGGAGCAGCAGCTGAATTTGAAATCGCAATTTCTTTAGATGCCAATTATGCGCCCGCTCACCGCGAGCTGGGAGAGACATATTTCAAGATGGGTAAACTGGACAAGGCTAAGGAGGAATACCGGAAATACCTGGAGTTATCAAGAAATAATTGCAACGCACGTATCCGATATGCCTCTTTCTTGTACCTGAGTAAAGAATACACGGCGGCGATTTCAGAGATGGAACAAGTCTTACAGCGCTGTGACCCGAAGAATCCGCAACCCCTTCGGATCATGTCTATCTCTTATTATGAAACGAAGGACTTCAAGAAAGGGATCGAGTGTATTCAAAAAGTGTTTGCCCTTCTTCCCGAAGACCGGTTGATCTCCAAGGACTTCGAGTATTACGGAAAACTGCAGTTGGCTACAGAGCAGGATTCGCTGGGAATCGATAATCTCAAGCGGGCATATGCCTCCGAGCCGTCCCGAGTGGAGTTGCTTTCCGACCTTTCTGCAGCGTATCTGAAGCAGAAGAAGTATGCCGAGGTCATACGTGTGCTGAATGAGAAACTGGCCACCGGCAAAGACTTTAAATCCCTGGATTATTTCAACATGGGTAAAGCGTATTTCTATGAGTCTATGTTCAACGAGGCAGACCGGTCTTTTGCCAAATTGAATGAGCTTTCACCTCGCTTCGCTTCCGGTTTCTATTGGCGGGGGCGCACCCAGTCCTTTATAGACTCGACCTACGAGCTGGGTTCTGCTAACGCTTATTATGATAAGTTTGTTGAACTGGCAACCGTGGATTCCGCCACTGTGCTGAAAAACACCTCCTTGTTGTCCGATGTCTATAAATACTACGCCATCTATTACAATAACATCGCCAAGGACAAAGAGAAGACGTTATTTTACCTGCGGAAAAGGTCGGAATTGCAGATAGACCCAGAGGAGCGGAAGGCCATCCTCAATGACATAAAAGGCTTGGAAACAGCCAAGTGAAAAAAGCCCCGGAACCACCGGGGCTTTTTACTTATACTGTGTTTGCTGTTGATTGGATATTCAGTACTTTTCGAACAATCAATCCACCCAACACATGAGTATTTTCATAAAGAAGCCTTTGGATCACGTCCTTTCGCAGGCCGCCGATTCCGAAAAAGGGCTGAAGCGCACCCTGGGCGCAGCCAATCTGGTTGCTCTGGGAATCGGTGCGATCATCGGAGCCGGACTCTTTGTCCGAACCGCAGCAGCAGCAGGCCAGGCCGCCGGCCCCGGCGTTACCCTCTCATTCGTTGTCGCGGCTATTGGCTGCGCTTTCGCCGGACTTTGTTATGCCGAATTCGCCTCCATGATACCGATCGCAGGAAGCGCTTACGCATATTCGTACGTCACGATGGGCGAAGTTGTAGCATGGACCATCGGCTGGGCGTTGATCATGGAATATGCATTGGGCGCCGCTACCGTATCAATTGCATGGAGCGAGTACCTTAACCGGCTTTTGGATGGCGCCGTTCCGTATGAATGGTGTCACTCGCCGTTCGAAAGCTTTACTGATTCTGCGGGTATATTGCACCAAGGTATAATGAATGCGCCTGCCTTGATCATACTTTTCCTGTTGACCATGTTGCTAATTCGAGGCACACAGGAGTCCGCGTTCGTCAATGCGATAATTGTCTTTGTAAAAGTTGCCATCGTCCTGCTCTTCATAGCCATCGGCTGGCAGTTCATCAACCCCGCCAACCACACACCGTATTTAATACCGGAAGGTACTGCTGCTGTAAAAGACAGCGCCGGAAAGGTCATAGCTGATTACAGCGGTTGGAATAAGCACGGTTGGGGAGGTATTCTCGGCGGCGCCGCTATCGTCTTTTTTGCGTTCATCGGATTCGATGCGGTAAGTACAGCGGCCCAGGAAGCTAAAAACCCGAAGAAAGACATGCCGATAGGTATCCTGGGCTCATTGGTTGTCTGTACGATCCTCTACATACTTTTCGGTCACGTCCTTACCGGTGTTGCCAACTGGCAGGATTTTGTCGACCCTGAGAAAGGACGGGAAGCTTCCGTAGCTTATGCCATCAGCACGGGCATGAAGGGCTATGAGTGGTTGGCAACAGCCGTGACCGTCGCCATCCTGGCCGGATTTTCTTCCGTCATTCTGGTGATGTTGATGGGACAAAGCCGTGTCTTTTATTCAATGAGCCACGACGGACTGATACCAAAAGTGTTCAGTGAGCTGCATCCTCGATACAAGACCCCCTACAAATCCAACTGGATACTCTTCATATTCGTCGGCGCTTTTGCCGCATTCGTTCCCGGTCATGTCGCAGGTGATCTGACTTCTTTCGGCACGCTCTTCGCGTTCGTCCTTGTAAGCATAGGTGTCTGGGTGCTGCGCGTAAAAGCACCCGGCATCGAGCGCCCCTTCCGTACTCCTTTGGCTCCCGTTGTTTCCGTACTTGGTGCCATTATCTGTACGGCAATGATCATCGGACTCGATGGGCAGACACTAAAGGTGGCATTTGGCTGGATGATAGTCGGCTTCTTCGTTTATTTCCTTTATAGCCGGAAGAACAGCAAGCTTCGCGCTTACAGCGATGTGCTCCCGAAAGCATCAGATTTCGAAAAACGCTGATCACTTCTAATCGTGGTTTACTAAAGCGGGCACAGCCCGCTTTTTTTATGATCATTCGATAACTTTTCTTGACATTTTGAGTAAAAGAGAGATTACTATTTCCGGTTCCTTTGCTTTCTGTACTCCTATATACAGCCTCCATTTGGAGAGACATCTGGCTGATCATCATCAGCTTCCTGCTTTTCACGGGCACCATTTATATTTATTTCCGTCTCCGTACCAGCACCTTCAGTCGGGTGGCCGACCTGCTCGAGGAACGTGTTCAAATGAAAACCAGGCAGCTGGTGGAGAAGAACATGGAGTTGGAAAAACTGTCGCTCGTAGCCTCCCGCACCGATAACGCAGTCATGATTGCCGGTCCCAACGGACTTGTCGAATGGGTCAACGAAGGCTTTATTTCAAGATACGGAATCCTATCATCTGCAGCTCTCGGTAACAAGGTAGGTCGCCTTGGTGTATATCAGGATGTTGATCGTGAAATAGAACAAGCGTTGAAGGAGCGTCATTCTTGCATCTTCGAGTCGGAGATCAAGGGTTCAGACGGCAGGGTACGCTGGATATCCACCACACTTACACCGATCTATGACGACTCCACGGGCGATCTGCGGAAGATACTCTTTGTCGACGCTGATATCACGTCTACCAAATCCATGCAGGAGCAGATCAGACGCTCGCTGAAGGAGAAGGATGTATTACTGAAGGAGATACACCACCGGGTAAAAAACAATCTGCAGATCATCATCAGTCTTTTGAACTTGCAGTCAGGGTACATCAAAGACGAAGCTACGCTTAAAGCCGTAAAGGACGGACAACTTCGAGTGCGCTCGATGGCATTGGTCCATGAGAAGTTCTATCAAGCGGAGGAGCTCTTGGAAATAAATTTCGGCGATTACATTTCAAAGTTGTGTCAGTACTTGTATCAGGCTTATGGCGACAGGACCGATCGCGTGAAAGTTCAGCTGAATGTCGATCCGGTCGGGCTGGATATGGATACCGCTATGCCTTGCGGACTACTTGTAAATGAAATCGTAAGTAATTCGTACAAATACGGCTTCCCGGACGGACACACAGGAACCATAACGATTGATTTTCATCGGTTGGACGGGGCTGTCAAGCTTCAAATACAGGACGACGGGATCGGTTTTCCCGCCGGATTTGAGCCATTGAAAGCCGAATCGCTGGGTATGCAACTGATACAAGCGCTAACCAGTCAACTGGATGGCAATCTCGAAGTGGAACGTAAGGCAGGGGCCGGTTTTACTGTCATTTTCCCCTATCCGAAGGCCCATTCCGGAAACCCGGGCAAGTGATTATGAGTATAAACAACTATAAATTTCTTTCACTGCCATGCTCAAGATAATGATCGTCGAGGACGAGATAATCGTCGCAAAAGATATCCAACGCATACTGAAGAAGCTTGGTTATGAAGCATTTGATCCGTATGCCAATGGAAAAAAAGCGCTTGATGCCATTGAAAAGTTGCAACCGGACCTCATCCTTCTTGACATCAATCTAAAGAGCAGTGACATCGACGGAGTACAGGTCGGCGAACAGATTCATCAGCATTATCATGTGCCGTTCATCTATTTGACGGCGTTTTCTGATAAGAACACACTTGAACGTGCGAAACTGACGGAACCCTATGGCTACATCCTGAAGCCGTTTGATGAAGATGATATCCGTACCGCGATCGAAATAGCGTATTACAAGTACACCAAGGATCTTGAAATGCAGAACAAAGGGAACCGTTTCGCGGCTGCCCTGGACAATCTTGACGTGGCGGTGATCATCACCGATTCCAACGAGAAAGTCATCTTCATGAACAAGATGGCGGAGACACTGACAGGCTGCCTGAAACAAGAAGCTTTGGGTAAAGACATCGCCGTCGCGATGAAAAACTCACCGCAGGAGACGAAGAACGTTTTCAAGAACCTTGCGCATACGGTCGTAGGCGAATCCGCTGCCAAGGAGTCGGATTCTCAGATTCCGGTCTCTAATGGTGCAGGTGAAAACAAAGTA
>JBJOMA010000321.1:0-3887 GCA_046052625.1 Bacteroidota bacterium | reverse complement strand
GGTCGGTGAATTCGGCTGCACGCGTGCGCCCATGTATCCTTTGCTGCCAATGCGACTGCCGGGCAACGGGTGAAAGATCTTACTGCTTACACGGATCAATTCTTCGTTTGACATCAGCTTGACCACGCATGCAATCTGATCACTGTGCAGCTCCTCCAATTTGCGCTGAATGTCGTCTTCTGACGCGGTGAGAAGAAAGTGTTTGAACTTCCTGAACGTCCACCCTCCGATGCTACCCGATCGTACATAGGAACGGATATACTTGGATTGACGATCCTCGAAAACCGGATGGTCGACTATATCCTGTAATTTGGTTTCGGATAATAAACTTCTTGCCAATAAACGATCTTGGTCGTTCGGCGCAGCCAATCCTGCAATCTCATCGCCTTCCTTGAATTCGTTACAATAGCCAAGGAGCTCCCGGTAAACCGTGAGATCGAACGAACCGTTTATTCGACGGATGTATTCGAAAAGGTCTTCATGCTTCAATGGAGGATGGGCGACAAATAGTGAGGATACGCCCGACTGCTTCAATCCGGAAAACGACCATTTCGGGGCCAGCGTAAATGCCACAGAGACCAATCCCAATCGCAGGATGAATTGTTTTCGCTGCATGACAAGTAAATGTATCCAATTTGATGCAGAATATACCTACGCCATTTCAAAAAGGACATGTTTCCGGTCCGCACGTCTTTGATTTTTCGAACGCGCAACAGGGCACTTTAAATAATCACTATGAGAAACCCTTCTTATTGCGATTGCCCGACTTTCAACCAGGAGTAAGCCCCGTTCGAATAGGTCAGTCCCCAATAATCGAATGAGCCGCTGGCGCGATCCCCGGCAGCATTCAGCATGACCATGCCGGTAGCGCCGTCATATTGGTTGGACTGACTGAAAAACGAAGATTGCAACATAAGACCGGAAGCAGGGACCCCACTGTTTACTTCCACGGTTTTCGCCATGACTTTTAATGCATCATAAGCTGCAATGGCGAAGGCGTCCGGTTGTTGTCCGCAACGGCTGATGATCTTAGCCACCAAAGGCTGCCAGCGCGCTTGTGCCGTAACAGGCAGTCCGAACTCCGGCGAGAAGAACGACGTAGCAACCGCGAAGCCTGCTGCGGCAGTGTCAGTGATCAGATTATCATCCTTGATGAACCCATCACCACCGTACCAATTCACACCGGCCAATACGGGGTCTCCGGCCGCCTGATGAAAAATCCGGATCGCTTCATCGAAAGAAGCGAGGTACACGCCGATCTGTGACGAAGCATAGGTCGATGAAAAAGAAACGACCTGGTTGCGGATGGACCCCAGTATCGCGGTAAAATCAGTATCGTTGGTAGCATATGATCCGGTGGAAACAACTGCTCCGCCAACTGACTGGAAATGTGTTCCGACCGAACTCTGCAATCCGAGGTTTCCTGCATCATTGCGTGCAACCGTAACAATAGCACGTTTTCCCGAGGAATACATGGTGTTCGCAATTGCAGCGCCTTCGATCTGGTCACCCGGACAATAACGAAACACTGCATCGTTGGCAATCGACAACGAGCTTGCCGTACTTCCCTGGCTGACGACCAGCAAGCCGCAGCTGTCGGCAACTTGCTTGATGGCTGCTACCTCCGCACTGGACTGAGGTCCAAGGATAAGTCGATGGTTATTTGCAACAGCCGTTGAAAGGCAGCTCAATGCCAACGAAGGATTGAGCTTGGTGTCGCAGACATTCAGCGTGAACCGATAAGGCAGTCCGCGGCTCGTGAAATCGGCATTGATCTCTTCGACAGCGATTTCAGCGGCTGTCTTCGACGCAATGCCGAGGTTGGACCAGTCACCAGTAAGAGAAAGCAACGCTGTGACCGGAATTTGCTGTTCAGTGGGAGTTCCGTCATGATCCTTCTTGCAGGAAAAGACGAACATGATAAGCGATACTACAAGGGCGGAACGGAGAACCGGTTTCATGTATTTAATTTGAGCGGCGAAGATAGTGATAGGAAGGCAGGATAAAATAACAGAGCCATCGTTTTAATTCTGATAAGAATTAGATACGACCTCTTTGGTTTTTATCATGTCAAAGGAGGCGATTGGAGCATAGTGGAGTTCACAGGTGAAACCGGCATTATTCCCTTCGCAAATGAAAAAGCATTCGATTGTAATATTGACCGCTGCTGAACATTACCGGCCGGTGGCGGATCAGCAAAAACAAAAACCCGTCCGTTCAACCCGGAAGAACGTCCTGATCTTTCGATAGAACCGTATCAGTAGGCAACCGCCAATCGGACTTGGAGTCGCTGACCATCTGCAAGCAGCAGGCTGCAAACATAACATCCCGGCTTCAAGGCATTGACATTTACGGCATCATCGTCGGTGATATTGTTGTAGGATACAACAAACTGTCCGGCGACATCGGTGATGCGGACCGTGTAAGGCGCGGATGTTCCCGTCCGGAAGCGGACATGATCCGTGGCGGGATTGGGACTGCAAGCGACCGTCCGCTTCATGGGTTGACCGCTTAACGCCGTGGAGCTGCAGAAGACGGCGTTGAGCTTTTGCCAGATGGTATCGTTCAAGGCGAACGGCACGAAACTTCCGCTAGGTTCCTCGCCCATCCGTATCCAAACCAGATTCATCGAGGGAACCACGTTTAACAATTGTCCGTTCTTCCCCATGGCAGCGAACATATCGGGAGGAGCAGAAGGTGACCATGAGCCCGGGAACACGAACTGGTAACCGGGAGCCATGAAGGAAGACTTGCCGTTCAGCCACCACAGATATCCATAGGATGGATTGAGTGATTGTGAGGAGTTCACCATACTCCGGAAGTAAGTCGTATCCGTCATGATCTGATTTCCGTTCCAGGCACCGCTGTTCAGGATGAGCAGGCCGAAACGCGCAAAACTGCGGGGTTTACTGAAAAAGACGTTGTTATAGCCGATATTCAGATACAGTCCGGTCATGCCGGTATTCACGGCAAGTTTCTGGTTGAAATATTGGTTGATCGTACGACCGGTGGCGTTTTCAATGACCGGATCAAGCAGCGTATATGGTGCGTTGTGATACGCCCAGCGACTACCGGCGTCGGCTCGATAGATCAGACATGTATCATCCGTACAATCCTTATCAGGCACGCTGTCTTCGAGCCCGGAGGTCATGGTAAGCTGGTTCAGAACCGTAATGCGGTCTTCCTGCTGGGGCGTACAAGAAGTCCATCCGGCACCCAGGTAACGATTGGTGGTATCGTGTATGGAAAGATAACCCTCCTGTTGCGCCATGCCGGTAAGGAATGCGGTGAGCGACTTGCCGGCAGAGGCCCAATACCAGGAACTGTCGACTGTGAACGTGCCGTAATACCGTTCCGCCACAATTTTTCCGTTTTTAAGTAGTATGAATGCCTTACTGTTGCGCTGTCCGACGAAATCAAGCAGAGAATCCAGTTCGGCCTGACACCATCCGAGAGAAGCGGCTGAGACAGTATCCCAGGTGTTTCCGATCAACGGCGGGAAGTAATGGTTCTGGGAACGTGCACCAGTTGCGCCGAAGGTTATAACAAAGACAAGGAGGAGAATACGGTTCATGGCTGCTGCGACGCTGATGTCGATCAAAGGTTTAAAAAAGAAAAGCGCGTAAGAAACGCGCTCGTCATTCAACTAATTGAATTTCAATTACTTGTGGTCCCACCAGGACTCGAACCTGGATTACAAGCTTCGGAGGCTCGGGTACTATCCATTGTACTATGGGACCAAGCGGGCCAAAGGTACAAGGAAGCGGGCATATACTGAAATAACGGCTGCCTGTAACCGGATTATTTCCCGACGGTGAAGGGGTTGTCTGTATCACGGGGGGCAACCGGCGGACGGTCCTGTCGATACATGGCGGCGATGTATTCGG
>JBJOMA010000320.1:0-16217 GCA_046052625.1 Bacteroidota bacterium | reverse complement strand
AAACGGAAGCGGACGTCTTCTTTGTAGAAATGAACGGAGGCGGCGGCCATGCGTATGAGGTTTGTTCGGGAACAAGATACGCATCGATGACCATTTCTTACCTTCGGCACCCGATGATCCGCAGACATTTTCAAATCATTCTGGTCACACTTTGCTCTTTAAATGTCTGCTGCGCCCAGGACGACTTCAGCTGGTGGAATAAGATACACGGATGGGACGGGGTGACTCCCTGGAACCGTTACCTGACGGTTTCCGCCAAATACCTCGGTCCTAATGCCCTGCCTGTTCCGGAAATTCGCGATGCCCGCATCGATTCGTTTCCATTCATCGAACTGCTTGCAGGCGGGCATTTCAGTCTCGGCGACCGTACGCTAGACGGGAATCTGCGACTCGGTGTGCCTGTGGCTGCGGGTAAAGTCTCTGTGGAAGTGCAGGTGGTCCCTTGTGAGTACTATGTGACTGATACCGTTACGCGCGACTTGCGTGCTTCCCGTGAACGCGACGGAAAGGGGTTCGCCTTCGGGGATATCCGTTTCGCTACCTTGATACAAATACTTCGTGCGCATGATTGTCTGCCGGATATCGAATTGGAAATGGCCTTTCGTACGGCATCAGGTAAATCATTACTGGCAGCCCGGTACACGGATGCTCCGGGCTATCACATGGACCTTTCATTCGGCAGAGACTTTCGTCCGGAGGCCGGATTCATTCTGCGCGCATACGGCCTTGTCGGTTATTACGGTTACCAGACTTTTGATCCGCAGCATTTACAGAACGATTGTTTCCTATACGGCATAGGTGCGTGCATTTCCAATGCCGACTGGTCATGGTCGCATCAATTCGCCGGATACAGTGGTTATCTGGAAAACGGTGACAGGCCCAGACTGTATCGTTCCGAATTGAGACGTAAGGGAACCGTGGCGGACGGATTATTGCAAGTCCAGATCGGGCTTCACGATTTCGGATACCGATCCGTACATGCCGGCGTTTGCTGGAAATTCTGGAAGCCGGCTGTGAATCAACGTACGACGCGGAAGCTCCAGCGTTGAACTCCGTTTGTCGCTTCCAGCAACTGCCAACCGGTAGCAGGGGGCTCCAGGGAGAAATAGACAGGTTCTGTGCCGTTCAGTTCCAATGGCCTCAGCGCAACTGTTTCACGGCCACAAAGGTCGAGTACGCGGATGAGGATTCTTTCCGGATTCCCTATCCAGTCGGCGCGCCACGTATTTTCCCCTATGCGAATGATGGAGAGTTTCTCCCGGCGGATGTCTGTCGAAGCAGGGGAGCCGCCGGTGCCCAGCATGGTACAGGCAGAGGCAGTAGGGTTGAGTTCAATCGGTGCGCCCGGTGTCAGGTTATGTCCTGACAGTCCCGGATAAGTTGCAGGGTATAGTGTGCAGCGGAATACGGAGTTCTGCGTTGGAACAGTTCCTTGAGCAATTGGGTTGCCGCCCGTCGTAGTCGGGCTGACGTATTTCCACACTGTGTTTTTTGATTGGTCTATTTCAAAAAATATACCGTTCTGTCCTGAACAGATCAAGGTGTTCCCGTTTTCAAGTCGTTGTGCGCCTGAAATGTTCTGTGAAAAAAAGTCGGTGGGAACAGGCGCTGTGTATTTCCACACAGCGCTGTCAGGAAGGTAAGGACCTGTGCCGGGCGCTGCGAAATTGCCGATGCTGTCCATCGGCAGTTCAAGCACTTCGACCGTGGAATAGTTCCCGGCCGGCCGGCCTAATCCGTTGTTGAAGATGAGCACCTTTCCCGCATCGTTCATACCAGACTTGATGCGATGAGGGTGGTGCTGTCCGAAGAGTCTCTTGTCCGCCACTGTTCCTCGCCCGTAGGTCTGCGGATTACCCCAGCGGTATAGCAGGTCGCCGCCTTTTCCATAGCGACCGCCGGTATGACCGGCAGCTTCAGCGGTTGTAGTGCCATGGTCGATGAACCAGATTTCACTGAAGTTGTGACAGCTCAGAATGATCTGGTCGGTCGTGGAATCATAGTCGAGGGAATTGCAATGGAGCCAATCCGTTGCAGTGGCGGGTCCTGAAAACTGATTGAGATGAATAAGTTCCGGATGTTGCGCAACCGCGCCGAAGTTGGTCTTGGTCGGGTCATAGGCCTGCACCAGGTGA
The DNA here is from genome assembly GCA_046052625.1 of Bacteroidota bacterium. Taxonomy (GTDB): domain Bacteria; phylum Bacteroidota; class Bacteroidia; order AKYH767-A; family 2013-40CM-41-45; genus Pollutiaquabacter. Next base: position 14,082 of record JBJOMA010000320.1, on the reverse strand, counting down.
TCCCATGCATTCCATTGCCACACGATGTTGGCCCCGGAAGTGCCGACGGGTTGTAGTTCCATGATCTTTTCACTCCACAGGCTGACACCGATGCGAGCGGTATCCCTTCCGGCTGCGATTGCCTGAGACGGGGTCTTGAGGTCCCAGGAAAGAACAAGGATGTTCCCGTTAGGCATCGGATAAACATCGTGATGCTGACATTCGGTAGCGGAAGAGACCGAATAGCTCCACAGCACCTGACCGTTCCAGTCGAGCAACTCGATGATGCCTCCCTGTCCGCCGGCGGTGAACACCGGATTATTCGATCGGCCGGGCCGAAGGAGTAATCCGTTCTCCAGCAGCCGGACCGACTGACCGGGTGATTGGTTCGAGGTCCAGCTGTGGACACGGTATCCGCATTTGTCGACCAGATAGGTGGTGTCGCTTGCGTTGGGGGAGAAGAGGACATATCCTGCTTCATTACCCGGGTCATATTGCAGAAGTCCGACCGTCGACTGAGCGGCAAGGGATAGCGGTAGGGCGAATAGCAGAAAGGTCAATTGCTTCATCGGTGGGATTGTTTCCGTTAGGACGCAAGGAAAGGGGATTGGTTGAAAAAGAAAAGAGAAGACCGAAGTCTCCTCTTTCCGTACTAACCTTTCTAACCAATATCGTTTATCCGTTCAACTTGAAGTTCAGCTCTACTACACGACCGCCATCGGAAAAGATGAGCTGATCGGCGAGGTGCTTCATGAGGAAGATGCCCCTTCCACATTCCTTTTCGAGGTTTTCGGGAGCGGTGGGGTCCGGCAGGTTATAGAAATCAAACCCTTTTCCTTCATCTGAAATCTTGAAAGTCAAGGTATTATGAACGCAGCCGTACTGAACCCGGACGGTTTTAGACGGATCGCTTTTATTGCCATGGTTGATGGCGTTCGTGACCGCCTCCGTCAAAGCCACCAGCATGTTTCCGAAGGTGTCTTCGTTGACGTTGTAGGTGTCGCGCACCTCCTCGATCATCCGTTCGACAATCGAGAGGCTTTCAGATTGAGACTTCAACTCGAGCGTTTGGATCTCGCCGTCCTTAACCATATCCAACTGGCTATTTTTCAAGGGATTGGAAGTATTCGGAAATCTTCTGTTTGTAATACTGATTGAAGGCGGGAGGTACGGTACGCAGCAACTCCATCTCTTTCAACTTGATTCTTTTATACTCCTCAAATTCAGAAGGGTTACGTTGGAAGTTATTTTTCCCTTCTTCGGATTTACGCTGTTCGTCCTGGTCGCGTTCCCGCTCGGCCCGTTCACTTTCCAGTAACCGCGAAAGGATCTCTTCCTGCCTTTTCAGTGTCTGGTCGGAGATCATGCGGTTCACGATGTCTTTTTCCGTTTCCTCCATCTTATTCTGCACGTCCTGGAGGTTCCCAAGGCTGTTTTTACCGTCTTTGTTCTCCTGTTGGTTCAGCTTGTTGAGTTCGTTACGGATAAACTCCTGTTGCGCTGCCATTTTTGCCAATTGCTCACTCATTCCCTGGTCCCGCTGCGACTTTCCTTTCTGGTTCCCTTGCATTTTTAGCTGCTCCCGCATCTGCTGCATGTTCTTGTTCAGCTGCTCCTGCATTTTCCGGAGTTCACCGGCTGACGGCGTCTTTTTCTGTCCCGGCTTCTTGCAGGACGACTGAGACATGGATTGCGCCTGCTGCTGCTGCATCTGCTGCAAAGCTTCACTCAGGAGCAGGGTCAGGTTGTTCACCGATGTCATCACGAATTGCTGACGACTGCGCGCTTGAGGAACCTGACGGTCTTCCATGTTGTCCAAAGCGCCGGCCATGTTCATGTTAATGGCCCCTATCTCCTGATTCACCTTGGAGGCGATCTGTGCTACGCGCTTGGAGAGTGCGAACAGGGAGTCTTCGATCATTCGCGCATCGTCTTTGAGTTTCCGCTGTTGCTGAGAAAGCTTCAGGTATTGGGGGTTATTGATGTCGATCGTCTTCAGGTCCTGCATCAGCTTTTCCTGGTCGAAGGACAACCGAAGCAGGTTTTCCAGCAGGGCCCGCAGGGCGTTCATATCCTCCTCTTCCTGCTGCTGCTGGTTCTTTTGCTGCTGTTGCTCCATCTGTTCCGCCATCTGCTGCATCTTCTGCGCGGCGTTCTTCTGGGACTTGGAAGCCTTTCCGGATTTGTTTTCACCCAGCTGCTGGCTTGAATTCTTCATATCCTGGTCGATCGACTGCTCCTGTGCTCCCGTCTCTGCCATGTCGTTCTTCTGCTCCAACGCATCGTTCTTCTTTTTCAGGTCCTCCATCTCTTTGCGGAACTCATCGAACTGCTTGTTAAGGCTGTCCTGCTTATCTTTCAACTGACCGGAGTCGGCGTCCTTCTTTTCGCTTTCCTTGGATAAAGCATCCTGCTTGTCCGCCAGCTCCTTGAGTTTGTCGATGTTGTCCTGCAGTTTCTGCTCGAACTCCATCTGCTTGAAAAGCTCGATGGTCCGCTCCAATTCCTTCTGTAGATCTTTGTTGTCCTGCTTCATCTTGCCGAGCTGTTCCTGCAACTGGCCTTTGTCCACCTTCTCCATCAGCTGCTGCAACTCCTGCATCAGTTTCTCCAGTTCCGGCGTCATCAATTTGTCCATGAGGGACTGCAGCTGCTCCTGCTTTTGCAAGATGTCCTCGTTGGTCTTCTTGTATTCCTGCTCTTCCCGGTTCTTCTCGGCATTCGCTTTGCGGATCTCTTCCAGTTTCTTCTTCAGCTCCTGTTCTTTTTTCAGCAGCTCTTCCGCCTTCTTACGGTCTTCCCAACCGACTTCCTTCTTGTCGAGCAGTTTCCGGTTCAGGTCGTTCACGTCCTTCTGAAGCTGCCGGGCCTTGTCGATGCTCTCCTTCAGGTCGTCTTTGATGGACTGGTTGCTCTTTTCGGTATTCTCTGCGATTTCCTTTAGCGACGGCGCTTTGAAGACCAATGTCTGCGAGCGCATCGATTTCGGTCCGCTCACGCCGTCATTATCGAACACTTCGAAATAATATTCAACCTCGTCTCCGGCCTGTATGTTGTCACGGGAAAGGTCCCAGAAATGGAAGAACGCATCTGCATTAAGAGACCGGTTGACCGGGAGCGGCTGGGTGACCGAGCGGCGATCGCGTCCGGTAGTGTCGTCCGTGCGTATCAAGCGGTAGACGAACTGCAGTTTGGAAAAACCGTAGTCATCTTTTATCACTCCGCGGAAATAGCGGCGTTTGGAAGAAATCGAATCCTGTTGCTGTTCTACGCTGATCGAAGGATACTGGTCCGCTACGACGGTCAGCACATACGCCATGGAGTCCTTACTCTCCATGAAGCGGTTTCCTGAAACGATCCGGTAGCTGTCGCTACGCATGCAACGGCGTGTGTAGGTGAATCGACCTTCTTCCGTCGGTTGCAGCGCGATGGTGGTGTCGCTGAAAACGAGTCGCAGGGTTTCCGTATTCCGAGTCGTGAACGACCATGTGACGCGTGTTCCGGCGGGAACCGTAAGGTCGCCGGTGTTTTCCAGCGTCTCGTTCCGTTTGTTAAGGTAAGGCGAGTAGACCAACAAGGCCTTGAAGTTCAGCAGCGTGGGATTCGGAAGTGCTTCCAGCCGGTACTGTTTCGAGTAAAAGCCGTCTGCGTAGAGGCGGAAGTCGATACTTCCTTGAAGATTACGGAATGTATAGTGGAAAGAGGTGAGATCTTCTTTCTCCAGTCGGAAGAGGTTGTCTTCGATTTCAATGAATACCTCTGAAGGCACCTCCCGGCCTTCCATCTTTACATCCAATCGGAAGTCCGCTTGCTGAATCGCCTTTAGTTCCTTGTTCAGCACCACGAACGAGAACGGAGCCGGTTTTCCAAAGTAAGTACGGTGCTCTATAAGGCGACGGGTACTGTCTGTGATCAGCGAAGGTGCGGTGAACAGCAGCAGGATGAGTACCGAAAAAGGGATCAGCGCCCAACGCAGGTAGCGTTTGTTTTCGGCGACATTTACGGCGGAGCTGAACGGAATGGGTCGAAGCTCGTTCGATTTCTGTGCGATGGAGGCTTCGATAAGTTCGCGGTGTGCAGTGTCTGCACGGTCGGATTGTTCCTTGAGTTGCAGAACGTTCAACAGTTTGTCAGCGACTTCCGAAAAATGCGTGCCGATGATATGTGCCGCCTGCTTATGCGAAATGACATTGCCGATCCGGTAGAGGTGGCCGATCGGGACTGCGACAAACCGGTACAGGATGAAAACGATTCCCGACAGGAATACATAGAACAGGACGGTCCTAAGTGTGATGTCGAAACGTCCGGCCCATTCGAGTGAGGTCACCAGGAGGAAAAACGCGAGGCTAAGAGTGAAAGCGTAGATGCCACCGCGTATGAGCCGGTTCTTATAATATTTCCTAATGAACGCGTCCAGATTCGCGATCAGCAGGGAGTAATTGTCCTGGGAAGTCATCGGGGTGGGCTAGAAGAGGCGCCTGATACAAATTTACGAATAAAAGAAGTGTCCGCCAGCCGTATCCTGCGACAGTACCAACGATGATCGGGTAAATAGATTGTTCAGGGAAAGGTTAAAATTCCTGCTTGCGGATCTGCCGGATCACCTCCTGATGAAATGCCATCAGCCCGGATACCAGTTCTTCCAGCGATCCGGTCGCGTCTTCCGCTTTGGCCAATGCTTCTACCTGCTTGATACCTGTGAAGAGCCGGTCGATATTAAGCTGTTCGAAACTGGGTTTCATCCGGTGAGCGAAATCCGCCACCTTCGGATATTCCTTATTCCTCAGCGCTACTGCCAGTGCAGAGAAACCGGAGCTGGTTTCTTCCACGAACAGCTGCAGCATCCGCCGGAGGAATTCTGCATTGTTCGCGGAAAACTCTTCGAGCCGGGACGTGTCATACAACTTGCCCGTCGGGGTAGTGTCTTTTCTGCTGTTCATTGATGTCGCCGGCGACTCTTTTCGGCGTAACTGTTGATGTATTTTCCATACCAGCGCGTTCTCCCGGTATGGTTTCAACAAATGGTCATTGATGCCGGAGCCCCGAAGCGTCGAGCGTATTTCAGCACTGGTATTAGCCGTCAGTGCGATGACCGGGGTCTTCACGCCCAGATCGTTCCGTAGGTGACGAGTCGCCTCGATGCCGTCCATTCCCGGCATCTGTATGTCCATGAGGATGATATCGAATTCGGCACCTCTTTTCAATGTTTCGAGCGCATCCTGACCGCTCGGTGCGAGTGTGACTTTAGCACCGAAACTTTCCAGCACGGACTGAGCAAGCATGAGGTTCATACGATTGTCCTCCACCACCAGGATGCGGACATCCTGCAACTGGCCGTGGTAGGCCGTACCGGTATCAGTCGGTGCGATATCTTCCGGATTACCGCGACGCATGGGCAACTCCACCAGTACACGTGTTCCCATGCCGTTCAGGCTGTCAAGAATGATATCTCCGCCCATGAGACGGGCCAGATGTCGGCTGATAGTGAGTCCGAGTCCGCTACCGCCGTATTTTCTCGATGTCGAACCGTCCGCTTGACGGAAATTCTCGAATACCTCCTGCAGCTTTTCCGTCGGTATTCCTATTCCCGTATCCTCCACAACAAGTTTCAGGTTGATTGTTTCGTCCCCTTTGTTTTCATGGTGGACAAAGATGTCAACGGAACCGGACTCTGTGAATTTAAGTGCATTCCCTGCGAGGTTGATCAGGATCTGATTCAACCGATGCGGATCTCCGATGAGGATGTCCTGTACCTCCGGATCGATTTCCATCGTGAGTTGCAGGTTCTTCTCCTCGGCACTGAATTGAAGCAATTGACGCACTTCCTCCAGCGTATTGCGTAAAGAGAACCCTACTTGTTCTATCTCCAACTTGCCGGCCTCGATCTTTGCGATATCCAATACATCGTTGATGACGACCAGCAGGTTGTCTGCGGCAGAAACGATCGAGCGGAGGAAGCCCTGCTGCTTAGGGTCTTCAACGAAAGTGGAAAGGTGCCGGCTCATACCCATGATGATGTTCATCGGGGTACGTATCTCATGACTCATGTTGATGAGGAATGATTCCTTAGCCTTCGAGGAATCTTCGGCCACTTTACGTGCCCGTTCCAATTCCAGCTCCATCCGCTTCCGCCAGGTGATGTCGAGGTAGATGCCGATCGAACCGGTTTTCATCTGGCGTGTATCATACTGCAGGGATTTGCTGACAAGCACCCATTTCGTTTCGCCTGATTTGTCCGTCAGTTCTGCTTCATAAAGTTCAGATACGTCGCGCGTCCGGTGTCTGGACATGAATGCGGGTTCGAAATTCAGGCTTCGAAACTCCAGCAGGTCCTCCAGTACTTTGCCTGCCAGCTCTTCATTCGTGAATCCTGTCAGTTGCTGAAAGCATTCGTTGCAATTGACTGTCTTTCCCTCGCTGTCCAGTTCGACCATCCCCAAGTCCATGTTCTTAAGGATGTTCCGGTATTTCTCTTCACTCAGTTTGAGCAGGATCAGAGCTTCTTTCTGTTCCGTGATATCCTCTTCAATGGAGAAGTAATGCTCGACCCGTCCGCTTTTATCGATGACCGGCTGCCCGTGGATGCGCAGCCATCTTATTTTGCCATCTTTGTTGTAGGCTTGCATTTCCGCATTGAAAGGTTTGCCCGCCCTGACACTTTCAGCCAGATTCCGCTCTAATTCCTGGTCTGTCAGTGGACCGCTACGTATCTCACCAGGCTTCTTGCCGAGCACTTCGTGCATCCGATAGCCGGTGTTTTCTTCGAACGAGCGGTTGACCCATTCGATTTCCCCTTGGGGACCTGTCACGATGACCATGTTGGTCGATTCGGTGGCGATCAGCGAGAGCCTTTTCAGCTCCGCTTGTTGTTTCCGATATCGTTCCAGCATCTCTTTCACATCTTCCATCCCGATCTCGTTTGTCTTCAGAATGTGAAGCAGATCGACTACCGGGTCGTGAGGGGCGAAATCGTTGATGCTCAGGTGCTGTTCCTTTAACGCCTGCAGGGAGCTGAACCAAGGCGAACCGAGGAAAAGCAAGTCAGCTTTTCCCTCAGGCTTAATCCATTGGCCCCGCAACTTCATCGAAGGCTGCCGGATGGTATCTATTATGAAGAGGGACCCGCACAACTCCGATAGGGTGTTAAAGTCGACTTGGATCAGGAACGGCCGGTTGACAGTGAAATGGTCGGTGAACTGACTGCCCGTTTCGATAGACGTCGCCTTGTTCAGGGAGTCACCAATGGACATGATTCTGCCTTCCCGATCCAGAAGGATGTGGAACGGGAAGAGCTTCCGAAAATCGGAGTCCTGCAACTGGATATCAGTCGGCTCCATGATCACTTCCAACTTACCCGGAACACATCGTGGTCGTGTCCGAGGGTCCTGTTCTCCATTAACTCCACTTCCGTGACGGTGCCATACATCTTGCCTAATCCCTGCAGAAGTCCGTTTACGAAACTTTGCAGGCCGGGACGGTGGGAAAAGTAATGCACGCGAAGCGAATTAGGCTCTACGTCGGTGATCCGGAATTCCGGCGGGGTGAGTTTCGGATAGAGCAGCATGATACGGCTGTGGAACTGTGGCAGATTCATCAGGAATTCTTTCAGTGAATCGCCTCCTGCTTCCATCAGGTTGCCGTATTTGGCTTTCCCGACTTGCAGGACCCAGTATTCTCCGAGGTCCATCAGGATTTTCCCCAGATCGACACCGGTTGTTTCGGAAGCGGAAATGGCCAGCTTATAGGTGATATCGTCATCATACGGTTCCGTACTTATGAAGAAGTCGACGTCGATGCCTGACTTTTCCCGCACTTTGTGCCAGGTTTCCTCTCCGAACCGGTCGATGATGAGTCCTTCGACTGCTTTATTCACAATTCCGTACATGGTATTTTGTTTTTCAGATTTGATGAAAGATACGTCCGAAGACGCCGAGCGGCAGCTGGTCGCCCTGTGTGCTTTTCAGGAAAAGCTCTCCGGATTCAAGGCCTTTCCGGTGGGACAGCAGGTTGTCGATGATCAGGGAGGAGAAGCCGAGCGAATAGGTGTTCAACAATAAGAAGTGCTCGTTGTCGTCCAGCAGTTCAACGACATGCTTCATCATATCGTTGATCATGTCTTCCAATTTCCATTTCTGTCCTTCCGTACCGTGTCCGTAAGCCGGAGGATCGAGTATGACGCCGTGGTATTTGCGTCCGCGCTTCACCTCCCGCTTTACGAAGGTGAAAGCATCCTCCACGACCCAGCGGATATTGTCGAGATTACTCAGCTCCATGTTCTCCCTGGCCCAGGTGACGACTTGCTTGACCGAGTCCAGGTGTGTCGTGTCTGCACCCGCCGCGCGGGCGGCAAGCGAAGCACCACCGGTATATGCGAACAGGTTCAATACCTTGGGATTTTCGACACGCATGGACGAGACGCAGCGATGGATGTAATCCCAGTTGACCGCCTGTTCCGGGAATATTCCGACGTGCTTGAAGGAGGTAAGTCCCAGCCGGAAATTGATCCGCTGTCCTTTGGTCTTTTCAGTAGCGCCTATATCGTAGCCCATCTGCCAGCGATCCGGCATTTCACGCAATTTACGCCAAGTGCCACTGGAGGAAGAACGGGGCTCGAAACGGACATGTGCACGTTGTTCCCACTCCCTTTTGGATAAACGTCGGTCCCAGATGGCCTGCGGTTCCGGACGGATGGTGATGAATGCTCCAAAACGTTCCAGTTTCTCAAAGTTGCCGCAATCGATCAGCTCGTAATCTTTGAAACGGGAGGGTGAAAGCAGTAACATGTGATTCAATGTTGTTAAAGTACGAAAACCAGCCCCGCTTGTTGCGAAAAGCGATTCATTTCAAGAACAATGATGCAGTCGTTTTTACTGTAAAATTGTTCGGAAAAATCAAGTCAGAAGCATTCCGGCAATTGCATATTTCATAGTTTTATACCATCATTAATTAGTTTTTCCTATTCAAACCGAAAGAATAAATCTAAATGAATATAGAAAAGTCGGCCCAAAAGCTTGAAAACCAGCAACGTCTGATTGAGCAGTTGACGGAGGAGAATGAGACCCTTTATCAGCAGTTCAATCATCTGATGATCCGGAACAACAAGTTGTTGAAGCGGATCGATGATCAGCAGCGCCTGATCGACGAACTGCATCTCCGGGTGGAAGAGTTACAGCTGATCAGCAGTAACCAGTTGCGGTTGAACGACCGGCTACGCAGCAGCAGTCCGGTACTTGCTCCGACTGCCCGTGCAGCCTATTCCAAAAACCTCGATCTCGAATCGCTTTTCAGTCAGTGGAAATCGTTCCCCGGTCAAAAAGGACAGAATACACCCAACCTCCGCAAGCAGGTATTGCTGCTGGCCGCCCTTTACAACAACGGTGCCTTGAGTGCCGCTCAGCTTTTCGCGCTCTGTGATATCGGCGGCGTGACCGGAGCGCGCTATGTCTCCGTACTTAAGAACGCCGGACTGATCCGCTATACCGGTGCACGCAAGAAAGGTTATTACGAGCTGACCCAGGCGGGAATCCGTTTCATCGAAAAGAGTGAAGCGCTCCCTGTTGCTGCAGCGGTCAGCAGCCGAGCAGAGACGAGCGAGCGAACCTTCATCGAGTCATCGGAAGACCTTTGAGCTCGTTGATTCGTACCTTTGAGTAAATCCACATTCGATGCACACACGTCCACGCGTACGTTTTGCGCCCAGTCCTACGGGTCCGCTCCATATGGGAGGTGTCCGTACGGCATTATATAATTATCTGTTCGCCAAGAAACACGGTGGTGATTTCCTGTTGCGCATCGAGGATACGGATCAGCAACGGTTCGTGCCCGGTGCGGAAGAATACATCATCGAGTCGCTGAAATGGTGCGGTATCCATCCGGATGAAGGAGTCGGATTCGGCAACGGTCCGCACGCCCCGTACCGTCAGAGCGAACGGAAGGAGATTTACCGCCGCTATGCAGAGCAGCTGGTGGAATCCGGACATGCTTACTATGCATTTGACCGCACCGAAGACCTCGACGCTCTTCGTAAATCTTCTGAGTCTTCGGGCTCGGCTTTCTCTTACAATGCTTCAACGCGACTCAACCTTGTAAACTCGCTCATACTGACCGAAGATGAAACCCGACACAGGATCGCCGAAGGCGAACATTTTGTCGTTCGTCTCAAAGTGCCTGCCAACGAAACCGTCCTGGTTTCCGATGTCATCCGCGGAGATGTGCAATTCGATTCCAACCAGCTCGACGACAAGGTTCTTTACAAAAGCGACGGGATGCCAACCTATCATCTCGCAAACGTGGTCGACGATTACCTCATGAAAATCACGCACGTTATACGGGGAGAAGAGTGGCTGCCCTCTTCTCCCTTGCATGTGCTCCTCTACCGCTATCTGGGATGGGAGTCCGTCATGCCGCGCTTCGCCCACCTGCCCTTGTTGCTCAAGCCCGACGGTAACGGGAAGCTCAGCAAGCGTGACGGCGATCGCTTGGGATTTCCGGTCTTTCCGTTGAACTGGACCGATCCATTCACCGGAGAAATATCTTCCGGCTACCGAGAGCGCGGATATTATCCGGAAGCGTTCGTGAATGTATTGGCTTTGTTGGGTTGGCATCCGAGTGATGACCGCGAGATTTTTTCAATACAGGAACTTGTGGAGGAATTCTCGCTGGAACGTGTCGCCAAATCGGGCGCCAAGTTCGATCCGGAGAAGACGAAGTGGTTCAACGAACATTATCTGCGGACGAAGTCCGACGAAGAACTCGGACATGCATTGAAAGCGTCGGCGCAGAAACGCTTCGGGTTCGAATCAGGTGACAGGCGGTTGTCCGATGAATTCACCGTTGCAGCAGCCCGCCTGCTGAAAGAACGTGTCCAATTTGAATCAGAGCTGGTCGAAGCAGGAGCCTACTTATTTGTTTCGCCCGAAAAATACGATGAATCGGTCATTGCAAAACGTTGGAAGCCGGAACTGTCGTCCGTTTTCGAGGCTCTTATCGATGCCTATGGTAACATGGAATCGTTCAATGAGCAGTCGGCGGAAGAAGTTTTCAAATCGGTCGCTGCCCATTTCCAGAAGAAGCCGGGTGATCTGCTCCAGTTACTTCGTGTACTTGTGAGCGGTCAAGCCGGTGGCGTCCATCTGTTCAGCATGATCGGTCTGCTGGGCCGACAGGAAGTCGTCGACCGCATGAATAGAGCCCTTACAACTTTAAAGACGACCGCATAAGGCGGCAACCAACCTTCAGTCGAATACCATGAGCATGGAAAAAGGCCCGAACTTCCTGGAAGAGATCATATCGGAAGACATCAAGAACGGCAAACACGGTGGACGAGTACTAACGCGCTTCCCTCCGGAACCCAACGGATACCTGCATATCGGTCATGCGAAATCCATCTGCCTGAATTTCGGTCTTGCGAAGAAGTTCGGCGGACAGACCAATCTGCGCTTCGATGATACGAACCCCGAAAAGGAGGAAACGGAATACGTGGAGAGCATCAAGCGCGATATCCAATGGCTGGGCTTCCGGTGGGCGAATGAATTCTATGCCTCCGACTATTTCGAGCAACTTTATGAATACGCGGTACAGCTGATTCGAAAGGGTCTTGCGTATGTGGATGATTCCACGGCGGAGGAAATCGCTGCCACGAAGGGCACGCCTACCGATCCGGGGAAACACAGTCCGTTCCGTGACCGAACCGTCGACGAGAATCTGGATCTGTTCGAGCGCATGCGCAAGGGTGAATTCAAGGAAGGTGAACGTGTATTGCGTGCGAAGATCGATATGGCTTCGCCGAACATGCACCTGCGGGATCCTTTGATGTACCGTATCAAGCATGTAGCCCATCACCGTACGGGCGACCGCTGGTGCATTTATCCCATGTACGATTTCGCGCACGGACAGTCCGATTCGATCGAGCGCATCACGCATTCCATCTGCACCTTGGAGTTCGCCGTACACCGGCCGTTGTATGAATGGTTCATTGAAAAGCTGGAGATCTTCCCGAGTCATCAATACGAGTTCGCCCGGCTGAATCTCAATTACACCGTGATGAGCAAGCGCAGGTTGTTGCAGCTCGTAAAGGAGAAATATGTGAGCGGCTGGGACGATCCGCGTATGCCTACCATCAGCGGACTGCGTCGCAGGGGCTATACACCGGAAAGCATCCGGCAGTTCGCCGAGATGATCGGTGTGGCTCGTCGTGAGAACGTGATTGACGTAGGCGCATTGGAGTTCTGCGTCCGTGAGCACCTGAACAAGATCGCCACCCGTGTCATGGTGGTGCTGGACCCCGTGAAGCTGGTCATCACTAACTATCCGGAAGGTGACGGCGAGGTGCTGCTGGCGGAGAACAATCCGGAGATGGAAGACGGCGGCGGTCATCGGGAGCTGCCCTTCAGCCGAGAGTTGTGGATCGAGGGGGAGGATTTCAAGATCAATCCGGAGAAGAAATATTTCCGGCTGGCACCCGGTCTCATGGTCCGGTTGAAGCACGCGTACATCGTCCGTTGTGACGGTTATGACATGGATGAGAACGGGAACATTACGGAGATTCGGTGCACCTATGTTCCTGAAAGCAAAAGCGGACAGGATACCAGCGGCATCAATGTGAAGGGTACGATTCACTGGGTAAGCACTGCACACGCAATCCCTGTCGAGGTTCGGCAGTACGACCGGTTGTTCCGAGTCGAAAATCCGTCGAACGAGGAAGGGGATTTTAAGGAGTATGTCAATCCGGACAGTCTGCAGGTCATTCCGAATGCCATGGCCGAGCCGTCGCTTCGATCCGTGCAGCCGGACGACAAGTTCCAGTTCATCCGCAAAGGGTATTTCTGTCCTGATCCCGATTCAACAGCCGAGCGGCCTGTGTTTAACCGTACGGTTCAGTTGAAGGATTCGTGGACGAAGAAGACTGTCACATTCGAGTAGGCAGCGCATTTTTCAACCCTTATTGTTCACATGTCCAAGCTTTACATCAACAACCTCCGGGTACACGCACATCACGGTTGTCTGCCACAAGAGGCGGTGATCGGAGGCACTTACCGTATTGATGCTGAAATAACGGCCGACTTCTCTTCTGCATGTCAGTCGGACAGTCTGTCCGAGACAGTTGATTATTGCGATGTACGTCGGATCGTCGAGCGGGAGATGGCGATTCGTTCCAAACTGATTGAGCACGTGGTGGAACGTATGGGCAGTTCGCTGATGGGGGAGTTGAAGGAGATCACTTCGTTGAAGCTGAAGCTTACCAAGCTTTCACCGCCGATGGGCGGGGATGTGGAGTCCGTTTCTTTCGAGTCGCAGTTTCTCCGTAAGATATAAGGAAGGCCGCGAGAAGGCTTGGTTTAAATGACTGACAATCAGGTGTTAAATCCTAATCGTAAGCAGTGTTTCGATTTCACGCAACCTTGTATCGGAACAGCGAGTAATAGGTGGAGAGGAATTGAAAGGGACTGCCTGTTTTCGTATCTTTGATTCCCCTTAAAAAGGTCCTGTGGCCGAGTGGCTAGGCAGAGCTCTGCAAAAGCTTGTACACCAGTTCGAATCTGGTCGGGACCTCCGAAGCGCCTGCGAAAGCAGGCGCTTTTTTTATTCCGGTAGCGCCGTAGGCGCGGCATATCCAAGCGCCGTAGGCGCGTGTTTGTGTCATGTCGTTTCCGAAAAGAGAAATTGCTCCGAGAATTCCAGTTCGTATTGTCGTAGCAGTTCGATGTATTCTTCCCGTAATTTCTTCTTTGCATGATGACTTTCTTGTCGTTCGATATAAAGGATGATTTCTTCAAGATGTCGGTGGTCACATGAAAAAGCACCATATCCGTTTTGCCACTCGAACCGTGCCGAACAGAATGAACGCTCATTTATGAATTTAGAGGAATTGCATTTTATTATGCGTATAAGGTCTGTTAATGGCCGAGTAGCTTTGTAGGAGATCAGGATGTGGATGTGGTCCGGCATGCCATTGATACGGATTAGGTAGTGCCCTTCTTCTTTGATGATGCCGGTGATATATTTGTACAGCTCTTCCTTCCAAGAAGGCTGGATCAAACCCTTCCGATATTTCACTGCAAACACGATATGCAGGTATATCCGTGTGAACGAACCGGGTTTCGC
>JBJOMA010000319.1:0-4347 GCA_046052625.1 Bacteroidota bacterium | reverse complement strand
GTTGAACGCTGATGCGGCAATGAAAGGACGGCTGTCCGCCGCCGAGAAGCAGGATTTCAGCAACTTCAATGCATCCGGTAGTATCCTGCTGAAGGAGATGCGCTATGCGGCACCGGATGTGCCCAAGCCCGTCAGCATCCGTGACATGGAGTTGTATCTCGATCCGCGGGTAATGAAATTGACTACATTGGTAATGACAGTAGGCAAGACCGATCTGCGTGCCGACGGCACGTTGGAAAACCTGCTGGGATACATGGCCAACGACCAGGTTTTACGCGGTCGCCTGAATGTACTTTCCTCCACCGTCGACCTGAACGAATGGATGAGTGAAGCAGCAGATTCGGCAGCTGCCGTTGATACGACAGCCATGTCCGTCGTGGAAGTGCCGGCAAATATCGACTTCACGTTTTCGGCGAACATCGGACGGTTAGCATACGAGGATATGGATATCCGAAACGTGAAAGGCCTGCTGGTGGTCCGCGACCGTGCTGTCCGAATGGAAGGAGTTTCAGTTGACATGCTTGGTGGTAATATGAACATGTCCGGCAGTTACGACACCAAGCTCCCGGAGAAACCCGGTATCGATTTCAGTCTTGCCATCAAGGGGTTCGATATTCAGAAGACAGTCGCTTCTTTCGCTTCGGTAGGCAAGATGGCTCCATTGTCCAAGCATTGTACCGGAACGTTCGGCACGTCCATGACGGTGACAGGTAATCTGGACCGCAGCATGAGTCCGGACTTGAACTCGCTCACAGGTGGTGGTAAACTGAGCACCTCTGCTATTGTGATTTCCGGATTTCCGGCATTTTCAAAAGCGGCGGACTTGCTGAAAATGCCCTCCTGGAAGCAACTGACGGTCCCGGATCTTAATCCTTCGTTCCGATTCATGAACGGCCGCGTCTATATCGATCCCTTTGATCTAAAAGTTAACGGTTACAATGCTCGCCTCGGTGGCTCCAACGGTTTCGACCAGACTATGGACTACACCATGAACGTCGATTTTCCCCGCAGCCAGTTGGGTGCAGGAGCGAATGCGGCCATCAACTCGCTGGTGACAGCTGCGAATGCCAAGGGAGCCAATTTCACGGTAGGTGAAATCATTCCCGTAGCGATTGGAATCAAAGGCACTGTCACCGACCCCAAAGTCACTACGGATATAAACGGGCAGGGCGCGAAAGCAATGGATGCCCTGAAGGAAGCCGCCAAAGCGGAGTTCGAAAAGCAAAGGGCCGCTGCGGAAGCGAGGGCGCGCGAAGAAGCCGACCGTCTGAAAGCAGAAGCTGCCTCCCGTCTTGAAGCCGAGAAGAACAAGGCACGGGAGGAGGCAGAGCGTATGAGGAAAGAGGCCGAAGCCAAGGCCAAGGCTGCAGCTGACGCAGCGAAAAAGAAAGCCGAGGACGAAGCGAAAAAACAATTGAAGAATCTCAATCCGTTCAAGAAGTGAGTACACCCTTCCGTTGCTGCCTGTTACGATCACTTTTTATCTGTTCGGTGTTGCTTGTATCTGGTTCATTGACAGCCCAGAAATCGGCTTGCCCGAAATCACAAGTGAAGAAAGCTGAAGCCGCATTCGACGATGCAGCAGGTCTTTATAAATCTCGGAAATATGAAGATGCTTTAAAGCGTATAGAGAAATGCATCGAGGCCGATCCGGAATTCGCTGACGCTTATTTCCTCCAAGGTTCCGTCGCCATGAAGCGCAAGGACTACAAACTCATGGAGGAGAGCTTTTTGAAAGCAATCGAGTTATGTCCTGATGTGGATCCTGAGGCGTATTTCCAACTGGGCTGGCTCTATTTCGACCGCAAGGAATGGAAATCGGCCGAAGAGCAACTGAAAAAATTCCTCGAATTCGACCGGGTAAATGAGGACCATGCGCTGAAGGCGGAGCGCATGCTGGTCAAGTCGAATCTGTACGCGCATCCGGTTCCCTTCGACCCGCAACCGGTCCGATCCATCTCCACTGCGGATCCTGAGTATCTGCCTTACATTTCTCCCGACAATACCATGGCCTTCTTCACGCGCAGATACGAGATGAAGGACAAGAACATGCTCGTCCCGCAGTCCGTCGAGAAATTCATGTTAGCTAGAATGCAGCCTGACGGAACCTACGACCAGGGAAAGCCGATGGAAGCACCTTTCAACAAGGGGACTAGTAATAATGAAGGAGGAGCTACCATCTCTATCGACAACAAGCACCTGTACTTCACCGTCAATAACAAGGGGAATTTCGATATCTGCACCGCTGATTTTCAGTCCGGACAATGGGGCGAAATCCGCAACATGGGAACGGTCAATGATACCCGTCAATGGGATTCTCAACCTTCCATCACCTCCGATGGTAAGATGCTTTACTTCTCCTCGGCAAGGGATTCCATGTCGGGATTGGACATCTATTATTCGAGGTTGCAGGATGACGGAAAATGGTCTAAAGCGGTCAAGCTCGGTCCTTCCATCAACACCAACGGCAACGAGAAGTCCCCGTTCATACACAGTGACAGGAAGACGCTTTATTTCGCATCGGACAGTCTCCCCGGATTGGGAGGGTTCGATCTGTTCCTTGTCCGAAAGGACAGCATGGGGAAGTGGGGGAAACCCGTCAACCTCGGTTATCCGATCAATACCGAGTCCGATGAAGTCGGATTCTTTGTCAGCACGGACGGTAAGCGTGGATACTTCGCATCGAATAAGATCAATGGTAATACCGGATATGACATCTACTCGTTCGAGCTGTATCCGGCCGCTCGTCCAGGAAAGGTCTACTTCCAGAAAGGAGAATTAAAACAAGGGCAGGAGGAAGCAGTTCCCGCTTCGATTGAGATCCGTAACGTGGCGACCAACCAACTTACTACGGTCGATGTCGATTCCACCACCGGTGAATATGCCTTCGTGGTGGATTTCGAGAACGACCTTATGATTTCAGTGAAGAAGGAGGGGTATGATTTCCACTCCCAGTATGTTTCAACCAAGGATACTTCCAACTTCGCAGTCAAATCCAAGGCGATTACGCTCAATACGCTGGAGGTAGGAGGTCAGTACACGATCAACGATATCCTTTTTTCTACCAATTCCGACCGTATCAATGACACGATTAAGGTGGTACTGAACGAGTTCGCCGATTACCTGAAGATCAATCCGAAAATCCGTTTATCCCTGCAAGGTCACACGGACAACGTAGGTTCTCCAGCCTCAAACATGATCCTTTCAGAGGGACGTGCCAAGTCAGTCTTTGATTATCTTGTTTCAAGAGGTATTGATAGGACGCGTATGAATTATCAGGGCTTCGGTGAGACACGTCCGATCGCCTCCAACACCACGGAGGACGGTCGCGCCCGTAATCGCCGTACCGTTTTCGTGGTCACTCAGAAATGATTTAATCAAACGATCAATATCCTTCAATCACCTTTAGCACGGTCTTTGCAAAAGTTGTATTTAAACTCCAATGATATGAACAGGATCCTCCTTTCACTCGCCGTTTTATTTTCGGCAAATTTCACTTCACAGGCCCAATTCGAAAAACGGATAAAAGGGACTGATGTCAAGAGCGTACGCATCTATCAATCCGGTGCTCAGGTCGAACGATCGGTTTCCACCGCAGTCGAGGCCGGAACGACTTCATTGTTCATTGAGGGGCTTTCAGCTTCCATCGATCCCAGGTCGATTTATGTTAATGGGACAGGGGATGTCACGGTAGCGGGTATCTCGTATCAACTGGACTACCTGACGAATGAACGTAAGCCGGTCGAAGTCCGACGTCTCGAGGATTCATTGCGCACACTCAACAATGAAATCGAAAAGGTGAACAGCCTGGAGCAGGTCTATAATGATGAGATGGCGATGCTCAATGCGAACCGATCGGTAGGAGGGGCCAACATCGGTGTCGATGTCGACAACTTGCGGGAAGTCGCTGATTTTTTCCGCGAACGGATGATCAGTCTGAAGGAAAAGCAGATTGAAGTCCGGAACGAGCAGCGAAAGCTGAAGGAGAAACAGGAACGGCTCAACAAGCAGTTGAGCGAGCTGAATGCCAAGAACAGCCGTCCGCAGGGTACGATCGTGATCGACGTAATCGCCAAGGCAACTGCAAAGCTGTCACTGAAAGTCGTATACTATACTTCCGGAGCCGCTTGGTCGCCAGCCTATGAGATTGCTGCCACCTCCCTCACGCAACCGATTAAATTGTCCTATAAAGCCGAAGTCGTACAGTCCTGCAACGAAGAATGGGAGGACGTCCGTTTAACCCTTTCTACCGGCAATCCTTCCATCGGCGGTTCCAAGCCGCTCATGAACCCTTGGTTTCTTAATTTCTACGAACCGGTCACCTTCATGAAAGGAGCGAGGGCTGTG
>JBJOMA010000318.1:0-7241 GCA_046052625.1 Bacteroidota bacterium | reverse complement strand
TTGGTTCGTCTGATACCAACCGGTCCAGGTGGAAGTACAACATATCTTTTTACAGCCGCTTTCCGGTTGCAGGGCGATCGTCCACCCGCGTACTATTGCATCCGTGCGCTGGATCCCAATGATGAAGCGGATGTCGTTCCGGAAAATAACGAAAAGTGCTACAACCCGGGACAAGAGCCAGTTCTGTTGGCGTATCCGAACCCCAATTTGGGCCCAATGAATTTGGACGTACTGATGCCAACAGAAGAATCAATCACGATCGAGCTGTACGATCAGTTGGGGCAACGGATCCGTCGAATCGGAGACGGAATGGCTTCTGTTGGGCTGAACCGTTACCTTGTCAACATGACCGGAGAAGCCGGTGGGACGTACACCATCAAAGTCATTTTCAGGGACCGGATTCTTGTAAAACAATTTGTTTATTTGAAATAGTATAAATTTCTGTTTTTCAAATTATTATTACTTTTATCGAGCCTTCTTTGATTGGCTTTGACCACAACGGAAGTAGCTTTCCAGAAAGGTCTATTTGGCGTATCATTGTAGTACACTATGCAGTACGAAATCCGTCCGGCTAAACGATTGCGTTTCGGACACGGGGAGATGTGGGAATACCGTGAGTTTATCTATTATTTCACGTGGTGCGATATCAAGGTGTGCTACAAGAGGATATTTCTTGGCGCAGCATGGGCGATTCTACAGCCCTTACACTTTTCAAGTTCAATCAACATGTCGGCTTGATGACGCTCATGGAATACCGACAGCCATTGATTTCAGTGATCGTCCCCTCTTTTAATCAGGGCGCCTTCATTCACACCACGATAAAAAGCGTGCTCGGTCAGGAATATCAGGACTGGGAACTCATCATCCAGGATGCCTGTTCTTCCGACAATACAGAAACTGTCTGCCGTGAATTCGCCGCTAGCGATTCCCGCATCCGATTTTACCGTGAGAAAGACAACGGGTTTGCTGACGGTGTGAATCGCGGACTTGCCAAAGCCCGTGGTACTATCTGTGCAATCCAAAGTTCGGACGACTTCTACGCCGCAAAAGACGTTTTTCGCGAGGCAGCAGATTTTTTCTCGACTCATCCGGAATCTGTATTGGTGGCAGGCGACTTCCGCATGGTGGACAAGGATTTAAAGGAATTAGAAAGCTCACCGCGTTATCACGGCAAGTCGGGTCCTGTTTCAGCGATTGATGTCTTCACGCTGAAAGAAAATTTTCCACAGGGTTCGGTTTTCTTCTCTGCAGAACGAGCAAGGCAGGTCGGAGGACTTTCTACAGATGTGGACATGGTGGCCGATACTGATTTCTGGATTCGCATGACCAACCGGTATCCGGTTGTATCCGGAAGCATAAGTCGCATCAATCGGATCTGGAGCTACGCGCTCATGCACGAAAATCAGCGCAGTACGGATGCCTCCCGCTTCGCTTCCGGAAGAGCTCTGATGTACTTCCGTCTCCTGGAAGACGAAGGTTTGTCTGTTGAAAAGTCGACGCGATCCGCAGCCTTCCGGACCGCCTTTGTCGATGCTTTTCATCTCCGGCTGCAAAAGAATGAAACCGAAAACGATCTGCGAGCACTTCATCAAAAGGCATTCGGAAAGGATGTTCCGTGGTCGTGGAAAATTAAATCAACAATGCTGCGTGTGCCCGGACTGCGCCATCTCTATTTCCGTAAGCGTATACTTTTAGAAACCGCAGATTTTCTCGCAGGTCCCAGATCCGGGAAAAAAAACTGGTTCGATTCCGACAGCGGATTGATTTTCGGTTCTAACTATCAAAAAGAACAGAACCGATGAGCACACGGACATCCACCGGTTCCTATCGGAAATGGGACGAAACGATACGGCTTCTTCAATCGGATGCTGCGTATCAAGACCTTCTCCGTAACACCTATCTGGACAAAGACCTGAGAGGAAATGCCGAACGATATTCAGCTTCCGCAGAATTCATTGAAATCCTGAAACTTCTTCTTGAGAGCGGATTTCAAAAAGGCCGGCTTCTGGATGTCGGAGCGGGAAACGGTATCTGCTCCGTCGCATTCGCTCGCACCGGCTGGGAGGTCACTTCGCTTGAACCGGACGATAGTCCAGTCACAGGTCGTCAAGCCATCCAATCCATGAAAGATACATACCGGCTTGACGGATTGACCATTGTCAACGGAACAGGAGAAAGCATACCGTTCCCGGATGCATCCTTCGATGTCGTATTCGTACGTCAGGCTTTTCATCACGCTGCTGACCTAAAACGGTTCGCAAGCGAATGCCTCCGTGTTTTGAGGCCGGGAGGGATCTTATTGGGAATCAGGGAACATGTCATTTTGAACTCCAAAGATAAAGCGCGCTTCCTCGAACAGCACCCCATGCATAAATATTACGGCGGAGAGAACGCTTTTCTTCTGGAAGAATACCTGGAAGCTTTCCGGACGGCCGGCGGATACGTCAGAAGAGTGCTGCGTTATTTTGATTCGGCAATCAACTTTTTTCCATTGACAGAGGAAGAAAAAAGGTCACTGCCTGCAACGCAAAGGCAGCAGCTGGAAAAGCGTCTTCAATCAATGATCGGACCGCTTGCACGGGCACCTTTCATGAATACACTTTACCGGCTGTATATCCGGTTACGGACCGGAGGCCCCTATGACGAACGCCGGCTGCCCGGAAGAATGTACAGTTTCATTGTTTTTAAGCCCGAGGATAAACGCTTGTCGTGATAGCACCAACCGAATGTCTAAAGCTCCGATCATCTGTTTCGTTTACAACCGTCCTGATCATACCAGAAGGACGCTAGAAGCCTTGGCGGCTTGTGAAGGAGCCGATGATTCTACGCTATACATATTTTCAGACGGTGCAAGAGACGACAGTGCCGGAGCGGATACGAAAAAAGTGGACGAGGTAAGAAAGCTGATACGCAGCATCCGTTGGAAAGGCGAACTCATCATCCGGGAAAGCGCAACTAACAAGGGCCTGCAAGCCTCCATTACAGAGGGAATTACGCAAGTCATCGGGAAACACGGAAAGGTGATCGTCACCGAAGACGACATACTTTGCGGCAAGCATTTCCTTAGCTACTGCAACGCCGCGCTTGAAAAATATGAGCGCGACGAGGATGTCATGCACATCAACGGATACATGTTCCCGCATCGGCAAGCTTCACCGGATTTCTTCTTATCCCGTTATGCGATGGTCTGGGGGTGGGCGACCTGGCAGCGCGCATGGAACCGGTTTTCAGCCGATGCTTCGCTTCACCTGCAGCGATTAAAGGACAACCATTCCGAAAAAGAATTCGACATGTACGGTGCTGCAGGTACGCTGGAAATGCTGATTCAGCAGGCGGACGGCAGGTTGCGGACTTGGGACATCCTTTGGTACGCGAGCATCTTCAATTCAAACGGGTATTGCCTCACCCCTTCCCGATCGCTTACGCGGAATATCGGACTGGACGGTTCAGGCGCACATTTCACTTCCCGCATTTCCAGGAAGCAATTCAGAGCGATCGACCGGAAACCACACTTCGGAAAGTTTCCGCCGGTGACAAGCCTTCAGGAAGAACAGCACTTACCCGTCATCGAAGCGCTCCGAGAATGGAACAGACCACGTTTAAAAGACCGTATAACAGGTAAGCTTTCCATTCTTTGGAATCAACTTCTGCAAGGAGGTAAAAAATCAAGTTGAAAGGCCAAATAACAGGCCGTTTTGGCTATATTTAGAGGGTCAAATGAGCAATATCAATTTCTCTGTCGCCTTTGTAGGTCTTGCCCGAAACGTCGACGATTACCTGGAAAACGTGATGAATCATATCTATTCGGTCGCATCTGCGTGTGACCGATACAAGATCATCATCTACGAAAACGATTCGAACGACTACACCAAACGATTACTGGCGGAGTTCCAGCAACGTGATCCGGAAAATTTCCTGCTTTTTACGTTAGACGGCCTCTCCAATCAGATCCTGGACCGCACCCAGCGTCTCGCCTACCTTCGGAACAAAGGTCTTCAGCACGTCACCACTTACTTCGGCGACTACCAATTCTATTTCCCCATAGACCTGGATCATCCGAATTCAGGGCCGGCGAATACCGTGGCCTACCGGCGTCTATTCAGCGATCTCCTGGCCGACGATAGCATCGGCGGCTTCTTCCCGAATTCACTTCCCTATTATTACGACATCTGGGCTCTTCGCGCCAAAGACTGGTGCGAAGTGGATTGCTGGGAGCAGTTCGCCTCCTTATCCCGTCAGATCGGAAAAGAAATGGCGTTGAACATATGCATCGACAAACGGCAGGTATTCCTGAATCCCAACGGCCCTGACCTGGAAGTGAGCAGTGCGTTCGGCGGAGCAGCCATCTACAAGATAAAAGACGTCCACAACACCTATTACAACGGACTAAACAAGAACAAGACCATTTGTGAACACATCTATTTCAATCAGACCCTGATCGACAAAGGTCTGCGGCTGTTCATACGACCTGACTGGATCAATCTTTCACCGAAAGAACACGTGCGAAAGCTCCAGCTTTTGGAGAACCTTACCTGAACATTTATCTTTTTCAGCATGACCAACGTATCCTCCATATTTTCCAAGATAAGTCGACTTGTCTTCCAACCGAATTCCAAGGAGCGTCCTCCTTTTACTGTCCGGGAGTCCGATGTATTCATCGTATCCTACCCGAAATCAGGCAACACCTGGGTTCGCTTCATCATCGCAAACCTTTTATCACAGGACCAGGTAATCAATTTCCGGAACATCGAGGACATCGTCCCCGACATACATAAATCACTTAACAACATACCGCAGATGAAGGGACGCCGGATCATGAAATATCATGAGCCGTTCTTTGAATATTTTCCTAATACCATTTATATCGTCCGCGACGGAAGAGACGCACTGGTATCCTATTATCATTACAATATGGACTCCGGACAGTTCCAAGGCACATTCGACGATTTCCTGAAAAGCGACATCTATCTCCGTTTCGGTTCGTGGCAAGACCATGTGACCCGCGCCATGGAACAACGCTTGCGTTATCCGGACCGCATCCTGTTCATCCGTTACGAGGACATGCTAAGCGACCTTCCGGGTAACATCCGGAAAATCGCCAAGTACTGCGGAATACCCCTCACCGAAGAACTTGTTCATTCGACTGCCGACAAGTGTTCCTTCCAAGCCCTACAACAAAACGAACGGACGTACGGAAGTGAAACACTCGATAAAAAAATCAATTTCTTCCGCAAAGGGACAAAGGAGCAGTGGAAAGACTATTTCAACGCCGAGGAAGCGGTCCGATTCGTCGAAGCTTCCCGTGAATTACTAATGGCTAACGGCTACCGGATCTGACCTCATGCGTTTCGAAAATTGTCCTGCATGCGGAAGTGTATCGCTTCGACCGGCAGGCTCTCGGCTTCCCTCCGACCTGCAACGATGCGGAGCATGCGGACTTGTTTTCTTTGTCACACGGCCGACGGAAACAGCCCTTATCGAACATTATCAAAATTATCCGGTAACCGGATCGGTGCCGCAGATAACCGTCAAGCGATACGAAGAATTGCTTCGCTCATTCGAACCCTTCCGATCAACAGGAAAAATGCTCGATGTCGGATGCGGAGAAGGTTTTTTTCTCGCATCAGCACAAAAAGCCGGCTGGGAAGTATACGGTACCGAATTCGCGGACATTTATCTTCCGATCTGCATTTCTAAAGGTATCCGGATGCAACAAGGCAGACTGAATCCTGCCAACTATTCTCCCGGCTCGTTCGATGTCATCCTTTGGATCGAAGTCATCGAACATATCGACTATCCGGTTCAGGAACTGGAGAACATCCGTCAGTTGTTGCGTCCGGGAGGTGTTCTTTATCTGACGACTCCGAACTTCAATGCTGTAAGCCGACGTCTGCTCGGAGGCCGTTGGACAGTTATCGATTACCCCGGACACCTCACCTATTACACCCCTTCGAGCCTGAAACGGTTACTTGAAAAAAGCGGTTTTGAATCCGTATCGGTGCGTACTGACGGAATAAGTATCGGACGGTTGAAGGATGCGCTGGGAAAAAAGAAGGGCACAAATGAGGATTTCCATGCCGTTGACAAGGATTGGCAAGCAACCTTGGAGCGCAACCGGATGAACCGGACGATAAAGCGGCTGGCCAATTCAATCCTGGCTGTCACCGGATCGGGCGACAGCCTAAAAGGACTTTTTCGAAAAAAACCGTAAGGGGATAGTAACTCAACCGATGGCAGGAACACTTCCAACAATCAGCATCGTCGTCCCGTCCCTCAACCAGGCCGCTTTCATCGAGCAAACCTTGCAATCGGTTTTTGCACAGGACTATCCGGCGACCGAACTGATCGTCATCGACGGAGGAAGCACGGACGGAACACAGGCTATCATTGAAAAACACCTTGATCGCATCCATTATTTCATCAGCGAGCCGGACAGCGGACAGAGCGATGCGATCAACAAAGGGATGCGTCAAGCTACCGGTGAATTGATGACGTGGCTTTGCAGCGACGACCTGTTGTTACCCGGCGCGCTGAGAGAGGTGGCCGAGGCATATAGTAAGCATCCGGATGCAGGATTGTTCCATGCGGGCGGAACCGTATTCGGAGACGGAATCAAAGAGAAAAAAATCGGAATCGGCATCGAAGATCGACCACTCAGTTATATCGCAGGAATTCCGTTTCCGCAACCGTCCTCTTTTTTCACACGTAAAGCATTCGACCTTTGTGGTCCGCTAGACCTTTCCCTGAACTATGGAATGGATTACGGTCTCTTTCAATCTATCGCACTCAACTTCGATGTGATTGCATGTGATTCCATATGGTCGGCCTACCGAATGCATAAAGACAGTAAGACATCCTCGCAGCTCGGACGTTTTGTCGGGGACTGGGCACGTGTCTTTTCCCGCTTCCTGAATTCGCTTCCTGACGCTGACGAATTCAAAAAAGCATTGGAAAAAGAAAATCTTTGGTTCAGAAACGAGCCGATAATTCGGCATGAACGCATTTTCAGCCAATCCGACCGGCGAACCATCGTTTTCCTGTTTATACTGGATCAATTCCGGGTGCAATTTGAATTGTTGGAAAAAGAGACCTGCCTTCGTCTGCTTCAACTGATGAAGTCTGTCGATCTGCATCTGTTCGAAAAACACGGACTCGGTCAGTTGGAGTTCCGGTTACGTTTCTTGCCCGCATCACTTTACCGGTTCGTCCGTCGATTGAAACGCTGATCGTATTCCTATGAC
>JBJOMA010000317.1:0-4083 GCA_046052625.1 Bacteroidota bacterium | reverse complement strand
TTCATGAATGACCCGGAAACGCATGGCATCATCATGATCGGTGAAATCGGAGGCAGTCTCGAGGCAGAGGCAGCCCGTTGGATCAAGGAGAACGGCACCAAGCCGGTCGTAGGATTCATCGCCGGTCAGACCGCCCCTCCCGGACGAAGGATGGGTCATGCCGGTGCTATTGTCGGCGGACATGATGATACCGCAGCCGCCAAGATGAAGATCATGTCCGAATGTGGAATTCATGTCTGTGATTCACCCGCCGTCATCGGAACGACTATGGCTAGGGTGATGGGGGTGATGGCTTGATGAATGCAGAATGCAGATTTTAGAATTCTTAATTCTTAATTCTTAATTGGTATTTGATCCTCTCTTTAATTCGGTATAAGTTACATGAACCAACTTCTCAAAGGAAAAAACGCGCTGGTGACCGGAGCCGCCAAAGGAATCGGTCGTTCAGTCGCTGTCGAACTGGCCCGTCAGGGTGCTAACGTCGCCTTCACGTACTTGTCCTCCGTCGAAAAAGGTCAGGCATTGGAGGCCGAGCTGGCCGCCTTCGGTATCAAATGCAAAGGCTTTCGATCCGATGCTTCTGATTTCAAGGCATCTGAAGAACTGGTGAATTCCATTGTCGCAGAATTCGGTTCGCTTGAAATCATAGTCAACAATGCCGGTATCACGAAGGACGGATTGCTCATGCGTATGTCCGAGGAGCAGTTCAACGACGTGGTCCGGATCAATCTCAATTCGGTCTTCAATGTCACTAAGGCCGCACTCCGTCAATTGCTCAAGCAGAAGAACGGAAGTATCATCAACATGACCAGTATCGTCGGTTTAACCGGAAATGCAGGGCAGGCCAATTACGCCGCATCGAAAGCCGGCATCATCGGATTCACCAAGTCGGTCGCTGCTGAACTGGGTTCACGTAACATCCGGTGTAATGCCATTGCTCCCGGATTCATCGAAACGGAAATGACTGCTGTCCTCGACGAAAACGTCGTGAAAGGCTGGGCGGAGAATATTCCGCTCAAACGCCCCGGCTCAACGCAGGATATCGCAAATGCCGTAGTATTCCTTGCATCCGATCTCTCCACGTATATCACCGGTCAGGTGCTCAGTGTAGACGGCGGCATGCATATGTGAAGCATCAACTTGCACGTAAATAAACCATCAATCATGAATAAAACGCTACTCTTCTTCGCAGCTATTTTCTGCTTCGTTTCGGTGACCGCGCAGGTTCCCTCTTATCGTACCCTGCCGAATGTCGGCCTTGCCATGGGAATTTCACCGAGTGGAACCTTTATCACCGGATACGGCGGTGCGGGTGGTTGTTTTATCTACAAGACCGCAGATTCCTCTGTAACCTCTATAGGAGGTGTGGAAGCATACGGCATCACGGATCTCGGTGTGGTAGGCGGTATCAATAATGCGACCGGAACGTCCACCCCATTTACCGTCGCTGCTATTTACAATTCTTCCACCGGCTGGTTCAATTTACCCAGCGTTCCGGGAGGTGGTTATGTTACCGGTACTGGATCTTATTCCCATGCATTTGGGATTTCGGATAATGGTGAGACGGTATGCGGTATGTATTGGGCTAACGCAGGAAAGACCACTGCATTCGTTTATAATACAAGCACCGGTTACACGAATTTGCAAGACGCCGGAAGCAGCGCCAGAGCGAATTGTATCTCCGGTGATGGTTTAGTCACCGGCGGATGGTGGCAGGGTGCCTCACGCGTTCCCATCTGCTGGTATCCGGGCCCCACCGGTTCAACGGTTGGTTCGTTTGGTGAGATGTTCGGCACCAATTCCACCGGAACTTATGTAGCCGGATACGACAACAGTGGATTGTATACAGTGCCGATTCTTTGGGATCGTGTAGCAGGTACTTCGATTCCGGTGCCTTTACCGTCCGGTTCCAACGAAGGTCAAGCAATGGCTGTTGCCGATAACGGAGTGACGGTCGGTTACATCTCTAGCGGATTCTCTTCGTCTTTCGGATTCATCTACATTCCCGGACTCGGCACGTTCGATCTTCAAGCTTATCTCATCAGCCAAGGAGCCACTGGAGTAGGCAATTGCGGTCGTCCGATCGGTATTTCCCGTAACGGCAGGTACATCTGCGGATTGACCAGCAGTTTCCCGCGCTCTTCCTGGTTCATCGATCTCGGAAGTGTACCTACTCAATTGTCTGAATTGAATGCAACCGCTACTGCATTGACCGCTTATCCGAATCCTGTCATCGGAGAACAGGTGAGCTTCAGCTACGAGTCCATTAAGTCGACAGAGGCAAAGGTGACGGTCTATGATTTGCAGGGACGTGTTGTCCGTGTTCTTTCCCCACTGCAACTTTCTTCAGGCAATAATAACTTCTCCTGGGATTGCGTTGCAGAAAACGGAGTCCGGGTTCCCTCGGGCAGCTACATCGTTACCGTAGAGGCCGATGGTGACCGTTCACGTACTACGGTTGTCATCCGCTAATCGTCTATTAACCGAATCATTACAAGCCGGGTATACCCCGGCTTTTCTCTTGAATTCACAATTCGACTTCCTATGAAAAGAATCTATTTGATAGTAATGCTTCTTGCTGGAATCGTTCAATCCACGAAGGCCGGTCAGTTTCTAACGCCTGAGTCACTCTGGAAGTTAGCCCGAGTTTCCGATGTGCGGATTTCGCCAGATGGCTCTAAAGCGGTCTACAGTGTCCGCAATATCGATCTGACTGCCGGAAAGGGAAATACGGACCTTTGGATTGTCGACATCGCCACAGGAACTAGTCGGAAACTGGCTGGCGATTCTGTCAATGAGACGTCTCCCCGCTGGAACGTCGATGGTTCCCGAATATATTTTTTAGCTGACGCCGGAGGCAGTTCGCAGCTTTGGAGTATTGCCGCAGACGGCACCGACCGCAGACAGGAAAGCAGATTGGAAATGGATATCAATTCGTACGGTATCGCTCCCTCCGGCACGATGATCTGGTTTACATCGGATGTGAAAGTCAGATCCTTCCTCGGCAAGGACCTGTATCCGGACCTTCCGAAGACAACCGGTCGTATCTACGATGATCTCATGTTCCGTCACTGGGATACATGGGACGACGGAACTTGCAGCCATGTATTCGTTGCTCCGTTCAGCAACGGCACCATCGGGACTCCGAAGGATATACTTGCCGGAGAGCCCTTCGACACGCCGATGAAACCTAACGGCGGTGATGACGAGATTTGTTGGAGTCCGGACGGAAAGTTCCTTTCCTATACCTGCAAAAAATCGGTCGGCACTGAATACGCAACCGGTACCAATTCGGATATCTACATATATGATATTGCCGGAGGCGGTACGAAGAATGTCTCGACAGGGATGAAAGGATACGACAAGAATCCATTGTATTCGCCGGATGGCACTAAACTCGTTTGGGTTTCACAGGAAGAGCCGGGTAACGAAGCGGACCGGTCCCGTCTGTTCCTTTTTGATCTCACCACGGGGAAAAAAACGGAGCTCACGTCAGGTTTCGATCAGGATGTCGAGAATACGGCCTGGAGTCCTTCCGGGAAGTCTTTGTATTTCATCAGCTCCGTAAAAGGCACGCAGCAGGTCTATGCTTGCGATTTCGTAAAACGTGGTCCTGCTGTCATACGTCAGCTGACCAACGATACCGCTTGTCATACGGAGTTGTCCGTATCCGCATCGAAACGTGAGGATGTCATCGTCACATCCCGTATGTCCATCAGTAGGCCTTCTGAACTTTTTAAAGTGGATGCAAAGACGGGTGTGAGCACCCCGTTGACATCTGCCAATGCATCGTTTCTTAATTCCATGACACTTGGCGTGGTAGAGAAGCGGATGGTCAAAGCGACTGACGGAAAAGAGATTCTGACGTGGGTGGTTCTTCCTCCGGATTTCGACAGTAAGAAAAAATATCCTGCATTGCTTTTTTGTCAGGGCGGACCTCAATCTATGGTCGGACAGTTTTGGTCCTATCGCTGGAACCTTCAGTTGATGGCGGCTCAAGGATATGTGATCGTTGCGCCGAATCGACGTGGGCTACCGGGATTCGGAAGCGAATGGAATGATATGATTTCAGGTGACTGGGGC